>CAZMWO010000030.1:0-16161 GCA_964569565.1 uncultured bacterium
TTAAATTCCTCAAAATCGGGCAATTGTGAATCTGCCGCCGCAACGGTTTTGAAGTCAAAAAAATTCAGAATTTGCAGACAAAGCAAACTTAGCAGAAATGCCGAAAACATCAGTCTCGCGTAAAACAAGACCGATGAACCAGGAAATCTGTTCCGGTTCTGCGCCAGCGCCAGCCTCCGCCTGCTTTTTCTATATGGATTTGTCGTTGCTGATTTGACAGTATCTGGTCAATTCATCGACATATTTCAGACAGATTTGAACTTGAAAATTCGCTCTTGTACGGGGAGGGAATTCATGTTAAGTTTGACCGCGTTAAAGCAGGAGGTAGCAAGATGGCACAGGACAGCGAAAATACCGTTCAAACCGTGAATGAAAGCAAAATCGACGAGATCAAGGCGCTCGCCGAGATAAAGGACGCTCATAAAAAAATACTGACTGAGATCGGCAAAGTCTTTATCGGCCAGACGAAGGTTGTCGAAGAAGTGCTTTATGCTCTCTTTGCTCAGGGTCATGTGCTGCTGATCGGCGTGCCGGGACTTGGCAAAACCCTTCTGGTAAACAGTCTCGCCCAATTGCTCGACCTCTCGTTCAAGCGCGTGCAGTTTACCCCCGACCTGATGCCTTCAGACATCATCGGCACCGAAATCATCGAAGAAAACATGAAGACCGGCGAACGCAATTTCCGCTTCGTAAAGGGCCCCCTTTTCACGCAGATTCTGCTCGCCGACGAAATCAACCGCACGCCGCCAAAGACCCAGGCTGCGCTGCTGCAGGCGATGCAGGAACGCAAAATCACCAGCGGCACCACGACTTATCCTCTGGCAGACCCGTTTTTCGTCCTTGCCACCCAGAACCCGATCGAGCAGGAAGGCACCTACCCGCTGCCAGAAGCCCAGCTCGACCGTTTCATGTTCAACGTGCGCATGGAATATCCACCAACAGAAGAAGAAGTCACCATGGTACGCGCCACCACCGGAGGTGCTCTGGCTGATCTGAAGCCTGCTCTCGAACAGAAGCGAATTCTTGAGCTGCAGGAAATCGTCAGACGCGTACCGGTTTCTGATCGCGTCATTCGCTATGCCGTCGCGATTGCCGAAGCTACCCGGCCGGATCGTGATAAATCGCCCGGATTCGTCAATGATTTCGTCACCTGGGGTGCCGGGCCACGCGCCAGCCAGTATCTGATTCTCGGCTCAAAAGCACGGGCCGTTCTGCAGGGTCGTTTTTACGTAGCCTGCGAAGACATCAGGGCACTGGCTTATGCCGTGCTGCGACACCGGATTCTGCTCAACTTCAATGCTGAAGCTGAAGGAGTCACACCTGATACTATCATCGAGAAAATTCTCAAAACTGTTTCAGAACCGGCCGCCTGATATTTGAGCGGGTGCTGACCACCCGCCTGTGCAAAGGTTATCATGGAGAAAACCCGAAGATTATCGCGATTTCTTGACCCGAAACTGCTGGCAGCGCTTTCCTCGATGGAAATACGGGCCCGCACCGTAGTCGAGGGCATGGTCGAAGGCCTGCACAAAAGCCCGTTCAAAGGCTTCAACGTAGAGTTTTCGGAATACCGCCAGTATGTTCCGGGCGATCCGCTCAAAGACATCGACTGGAAAGTCTATGGCCGCACCGACAAGTTCTATATCAAGGAACACGAAGAAGAAACCAACCTGTCAGGTTATCTGGTCATGGACACCAGCGGTTCTATGTCATACAAAGGCCAGGGCAGCATGAGCAAGATCGATTATGCTTCGACGCTGGCTGCCTCGCTTGCCTACCTGATGCTCAAACAACAGGATTCAGTCGGACTGGTAACTTTTGCCAATGGTCTGCGCCGCATGATCAGGCCGCGCACCGGCATGACACATCTCAAAGCTGTATGCAACGAACTCGAAGCCACCAGAGCCAGCGAAGTTACCAATATTGGTGCGAGCCTCGATCTCGTCGGTCAGAGCATGAAAAAACGCGGCATATTCATTTTATTTTCAGATCTGATGGATAACGCTGAAGTCATCATTCAGAAACTGCGCCAGCTGAGAACCCGGCGCCATGAGATCGTGCTTTTTCACGTTCTTGACCGCGACGAAATCAGCTTTCCGTTCGATGACACCACGATATTTCATGATCTCGAAGACGAGTCAGAGATAGTCACCGATGCCTTTCAGCTGCGCACAGAGTATCTGCGCCGGGTTAAACACCTTATGAACACTTTCAAATCAGCCCTGCGCAAATCCGGAATCGACTATCTGATCGCTGATACGTCGATGCCGCTCGAAGCGAATCTTCGCAGCTTTTTCTCCCGCCGACAGGCCGTGAGCGCGAGGTAAACATGACATTCACCAGCCCATGGTTTCTGCTCGGCATTCTCGGCATCGCAGTGCCGATATATCTGCATTTGTATTATCGCAAAACCCCTGTCAGAAAAGATTTTCCCAGCCTTCGCCTGATCAGGCTCTCAGTTGAATTCGTGGCGCGCCGCAAAAAAATACGCAACCTTCTGCTCATGGCCCTGCGCATTGCCGCAATCATTCTCGTGGTAATGTCTCTGGCCAGGCCATTTCTCGGGCAGAGCGCCAGCGCCCGCACTTCTTCCGACACGCCGGCAGCTTTTGTGGTGCTGCTCGACAACTCGATGTCAATGGGCTGCACGCATCAGGGCATATCGGTTTTCAATACGGCACGGGCAAGAGCTCTCGACATTCTCGACCAGATGCAGCCGGGTGATCGCGCCACAGTCGGGCTGATCAACGACCCCGGCCGGCTGATTTTTCCGCAGCTGACCTGGGATCAGGAAACTCTCAAAAAAAGTATCAGCAACGTGCCGCTGAGCATGGCCGGCACCAGTCTGGCCTCGTCGATTCTGCCGGCACTCAAGCTGCTGTCACCGTTGAAGGCTTATCGCAGAACCATCTATGTGATTACCGACATGACCGAATCTTCCTGGCAACCTTTTATCGAAAAATACGATCTGGCAAAGGTCGAGCCGGGCATAGATCTGGTAATGGTTCCGGTTGGTGGCACCGCACCCGACAATATGGCAGTTACCGGTCTCGAAGCCGAAGCGCCGGTAATCATGAGCGGCCGTCAGGTTCCGCTCAAGGTGACCCTTGCCAACCATTCGCAACGCAGTCGCAAAGCGCGTGTAACTATTTCGATCAACGGCGAACGCAAACTCGAAGAAGAGATCGAAATCGAAGCAAATGTGGTTAAAGACGCGCGGGTGATGGCAAATTTTGCCACAACCGGCATGAATCAGGTTACCGCAACCATACAAAGCGATGCCATGCCTTTCGATGACCAGAGGCATCTTGCCGTCAGAGTCTTCGAACCCTGCCGGGTACTTCTGATAAAACCTGACTCCCTGCCGGGCCAGCCGGAAAACCGCGAAGACATTTTTGTGCGTTTCGCGCTGAATCCCCTCAACCGGAGCAAAGACAACAATTTTACGGTAGAAACGCGCAGCACGGCTGAAGTAAGAGCAGCCGACCTGCAAAGTTACGCTGTAGTCGGCCTGATCAACCAGCGTCACCTCGAACCCGAGCTGATAAAACGCCTGTCTGACTATCTCATGACCGGTGGCAATCTGATTACTTTTCTGGGTAACCGCGTCGAACCCGAGTGGTATAACAAGAATCTGATCGACGACCTTGGCGGCGCCTATCTGCTGCCGGCAAGAATCTACAAACGAGTTGGTAACGCGGTAAGCAGAAACGTGGGCTACCAGATGACCGATATCGATGTCGGTCACCCTGCCTTCAGTGTTTTTGCGAGCGACGGCGCCGGCGACCCCGGCCGCGCCCAGATTTTTGAATTCTTTCAGGTACGCCCGAACCCGACCGCACTGCTTCTTACTCGCATGAGCCATGGTCTGCCCGGCATAGTCGAAGAAAAGCGCGGGCGCGGACGCTCGATGCTGGTTACCTTCTCGGCTGACACCTCGTGGACGAACTGGCCGGTGCGCCCAACCTGGCTGCCGTTTTTGCATCAGACCCTGATCGCCATGATCACCGCCAACGAACTGGCAATCGGCTCAACACGGCCAGGAATGCCGGTTTCAGCAACAGTTACCGGCGACGATGCTAAAGATATGCTCCTATGGCAGCCTGATGGCAATCAGCTCAAACTTGCCGCCCAGACTGGCGCCCAGGGACTTGTGCACTTTACCACGCGCGATACTGGCCAGACCGGCTATTACAAGATCCTCAGCCAGGGCGGTAAACGCACGCTAAGCGCATTTGCAGTCAATCCGCCACCTGAAGAAAGCCAGCTCGCACGCATAAATCTGCGCCGGATTCCACGCTTCATACCGCTTGCACACGAGCCCGGACGTGGTAGCAGCGTTAAAGACAAGGTCTCTCT
The DNA here is from genome assembly GCA_964569565.1 of uncultured bacterium. Classification (GTDB taxonomy): domain Bacteria; phylum Muiribacteriota; class Ozemobacteria; order Ozemobacterales; family Ozemobacteraceae; genus Rifleibacterium. The sequence goes on from CAZMWO010000030.1 coordinate 4,360, forward strand.
GCTGCGGGACGGCTACGATCTCAGCGGTGCCGCCCTGCTGATATTACTGCTGATAGCGGTTATCGAAAGCTGGTTTGCCAATCTTCCAACTGCCAGGAGGGTTGAATAGCCATGCACAGCCTGTTAAGACTATTCGGTTATAACCTCAGCCCGATCCGCGACATCGAGTCGTCAGCCCTGGCGCTGGCATGGGGCTGGGCCGGGCTGGTATTGCTGTTGATCGCCATGGTTCCGCTGTCGTGGTGGGTCTACCGCTGCGAAGGCAAAAATATAAGTGACAAAATGCGCCGGCAGCTCTTAGCAATCAGAGTGGTCTGGGTCATTCTGCTGGCATTTCTGATGTGCGGCCCGGTTCTTGTCGTATCTGGCCTGGTGCCACAGCGCAACCGGCTCGCGGTCATGGTCGACACTTCACGCAGCATGAGCATAAAACACAAAGATCTATCACGCCTCGACCAGGTAAAAAAACTCTTTGACGGTGGCTTTATCAGCCAGCTCGAAAGCAAAACCGGAATTTACCCCGAAGTATTCAGCTTCGCCGACAACGTTTCGCCGGTTTCACGCCAGGAAGTAGAACAGTTCAGCTTCAGCCCCGATGGCAACCAGACCGATATCAGCAATGCCGTGCGCAACGTCGTCGGCAATCTTGGCGAAGGCAGCCTTCTCGGCATCATAATGATCAGCGACGGCGTCAGCACCACCGGCGACAATCCGGCAATGGCACTCGCCAACATGCGAACGCCGGTGCATTTTATCGCGCCCGGGCAGGAAGGCGAAAGTGCCGACATGGCGCTGCATCTCACCCGACCACCAGCGCAAGGTTACCTTAATTCAAGCGTGCGGGTTCGCGGCGAAGTCAGTCTGCACCGTGTTGCCACCAGTTCGGTATCGGTGACCGTACTGCGCAATGGCGAATTTTTCACTTCAGCAACTGCCGACTTCGCTTCGGGCACCGAAAAAGCCGGATTTGCCTTCAACATTCCGTGCGAAGAAGAAGGCAGCTTCAGGTTCGAACTTGCCATTCCGCAGGTTGCAAACGAGCTTACCAGCGAAAACAACCAGACCGGATTTCTGCTCAAGGTCGTGCGCGAGCGCCTGAATATAATGATTCTGAGCGGCCGCCTCTCCTGGGATACCAAATTCATCGGCAACGCACTGCTGACCGACCCAAATGCGAGAACGGTCCATTGGGCAAGGCTGCGGGAAAACCGCTGGGTATGCGCCCGCGACCTCAAACCTGAAGCGGCGGTGAGCAGGCCCGATCTGAACGAAGACCTTAAAACAGCAGACGTTCTCATTCTTCACGCGGCTGATTATGAGATGCTCAAGCCGGTAGAAGAAGAGGTCGTGCGGCGCATCGAAGCCGGCACTCTTGGCCTGCTGCTGTTACCTTCCACGAAAAGTTTCAGCGAACTTGGTTATCAGGGCACCCGTATCGAAAGCTTGCTGCCGGTGTTGACCACCAGCGAAACCTGGCGTGGCACACCCGGCAATATGGTTTTGCCATCCGCCGAAACTCCGTATAACTTTCTGCGCCTGGTCGATGACCCGATACAGAATGTCGAATTTTTTGCAACTCTGCCAAAATTCGAAGGTGTCTACGAATATGCCGGTCTCAAACCGGGCAGCGAGGTTCTTATCAATTCGACAGTGCGCAGCAGCTCAGATATGCTGCCATTCATGATCAGGGCGCGCGCCGGACTCGGCAACGTCGTGCTGATCAGCGGCGGACCGCTATGGCCGGCCGGGTTCCGACTGGTGCCGACAGACCGTGGCTTTTCGCCGTATTCGGCGCTCATGGTCAACATGTGCAAGTGGCTGGCCAACCGGCGCGAAGATGCGCAGGTCAGCATAGAACTTGCCTCATCGAGAGGTTATGTCGGTCAGGGCAACAATGTCAAAGTCTGGGTAATGAACAGCAAAAACGAGCTGCAGGCAAATTCACAGGTCAGCCTGACCATCACCGACGAGCGCGATGGCACCACCAGTCTCACCTGTATCGAAACTTCAGAAAAGGGCTGTTACGAAACCGCTTTTGTGCCGGCATTCAGAGGTCTGCACCGTCTCGAAGCCGAGGCAAGATATCAGGGTCGCGAACTTGGTCGCGCCAAAAGCGAAATTCTTATCGAAATGTCGACCGCAGAGTTCGACGAACCGGTAGTTAAAAGCAGTCTGATGGCGCAACTTGCCAGCGACACCGGCGGTGTGTTTGCCACCATCGATCAGGCAACGAAAATTATCGGTGCTATCGATGCCGAACCCGGTCAGAAACTCGAGAGCAAAAGTATCGACCTGCGCGACAGCTGGCTTCTGCTGATTATCCTTCTGCTGCTGCCTATGGTAGAATGGTATCTGCGAAGAATACGGGGGTTGAGCTGAGATGACCTCAAAAAAACGAATGATATCCGCCCTGACGCTGCTGACGGTTCTTTGTATGGCCGGCATATCAGCGGCTGCTGACTTCGACCGCACCGTCATTCCCCGCGTCAAATACGGCGGCGGCGGCGACTGGTATACCGGACCAACCTCAACGCCCAACCTTCTCAAACAGGCATCAGAACGGTTGCACCTGCCAACCCAGGCAGAAAACATCGCGGTCTCGGTTTCAGACCCGGAGCTGTTCCGTTATCCGATGCTCTATTTGACCGGCCACGGCCAGGTTCGCTTCAGCGACTTCGAAATCAACACATTGCTCAATTACCTCGACAACGGCGGTTTTCTCTGGGTTAACGACAGTTACGGCATCGACCGTTTCATCCGGCGCGAGGTGCGCCGCATTTATCCCGACCGCGAGCTTGAGCTGCTTCCGTCTGATCACGCAATATTCAAGATGGTCTATGATTTCCCCGAAGGTCTGCCCAAGATTCATGAGCATGACGGCAAGCCACCGGCAGCATACGCACTGTTCGACAAGGGCCGCATGAAGATACTGTATACCTATGAGTCAGATATCGGCGACGGCCTCGAAGACGCCGGCATCCACAAGGTCGACACCCCCGAGATTCGCGAGAAAGCCATGCAGATGGCACTGAACCTTCTCGCTTATGTGATGATGCAGTGAGGCGAACATGCAAAACGAAAACCTGAACCTGCTGCTCAAAAATTATCAACAAAGGCGCGACCAGCTGCAGCAGACGCTCAATTCCTACAAATTCGGGCGCCAGCTGCGAGTAGTCATGTCATGCGCATTCTGGGCTCTGGTTTCATTCTTCATGCTGTTGCTCGTTTTCATGCTGGCCGAACGCACACCACTGCAATCGGAAGCAGTGCGCTGGGTGCTGGCGCTGACACTCTACTGGTTGCTGCTGTGGTGGCTGCTGCACGCCATCAAAGCCCTTATTCATCCACCTCCTGACACTGGTCTGGCTGTCGAAATCGAAGCGACAACCGGAAAGTTCAAATCCGGCCTGTCGAGCGCAGTCGAGTTCTGCGATGCCAAACGGCCAGCCGCCGACAGTCGCACATCTGAAACCATGCGACGCATAACTATCGCTCAGGCCGCCGAACACCTGCAACACGAAGATGTCAAACACTCGCTCAAGGCATTTTCGCGGCGACGCTCAGCCTTCACCATGTTGTTCTTCATGTTGCTGACTGTTGTCTGGTATTTTTTGTCACCGGTCGAGGTGATAACGGGTGCCGGGCGCCTGCTGTTGCCGCTGCGACCGATTGCGCCATGGTCTACTCTTGAAATATTGGTAGAACCTGAACACGCACTCGTCGCCATGGGCGAAAGCCTCGAAATTTCAGCACGCCCTTCACGTCAGACCAGCGAACCGATAATTCTGGAGCTCCTCGAACCCGACAAACTCGAGGGCAGCCGGGTAGAAATGTATCCCGACGCCACTGCCAGCGAAAGCCGCTTTGTCTACACTCTCAACAGCCTGCAGGAATCAATTGACTACCGGGTAATCTGCGAAAAGTTCAGCACGCTGCGTTACTCGATCAAAGTCATGCCGCGACCGCAGGTCAAAAGCATGCAACTGACGTTGTTTCAGCCGGCTTACATTGCGACGCAGCCGAGCAAACTGCCCGAAAATACGGGCGATGCGACTGTACTGGCCGGCAGTCGTGTAAAGATCGAAATTACCGCTGACCAGAACCTGGCCTCTGGTGGCCTGATAATGGTGCCGGGCGCTACCATGACCTGCGAAATAGTCAACCGCAACCGCTTCGCTCATGAATTTGAAGTGGCCACAACCACAAGTTTTGTTGTCTATCTCGAAAACGAAATGGGCCTGCGTAACGAAAAGCCGGTGTCTTACACGATTACTGCCGCGCACGATGGCGCACCAACTGTCGAACTGCTTAAACCAGCCCAGGATGTGCCATTTCCGACCAGCCGCCGCCTCGACATCAAGGTGGTAGCGCGTGACGATTATGGCGTCAAGGCGACGATACTCTACTACAAGGTCGGAGACCGTGACGCGTTGATTCCACAGAACCTTAAGCCCAATTTCAAGCCGGTAACTGAATACGAAGTCGAGTTCCCCTGGATGCTCGATACGCTGGCACTGCAGCCCGGCACCAGAGTCAGCTATTACGTTCAGGCCGAAGACGCCTGCCAGCCGCAGCCAAACGTTGCGACAACGCCGACATATTTTATCAATATGCCTTCGATGTATGACATGTACCGCGGCGAAGAAATGTCGCAGGGCGAAGTAAACCAGAAACTCGAAGAGTATATGGAAAATCAGAAAATGCGCCGTGAAGCTCTGATGAAGGCTTACGAGCAGATCAAGCACGAAGAGAAGCTCGATTTTGAAGCCTCTCAGGCAATTGAAAAGGCAATCGAACAGGGCGAAAAAAGTCAGCAGGAAGCCATGGAAATTCTCGAATCCTTCAATAAGCTCCAGGAAAACATGGAAAACAACCCGCTGAGCACGCCGGAAGCGCTCGAACGCATGCAGAAAGTCAGTGAACTGCTAAACGAAGTTCTCGACGACGAAACGAAACGCATGATGGAGCAGCTTAGAGAATCGCTGAAAGACCTCAAGCTCGACCCGAAAGACATCGAGAAATATGAAGAAGCTTTCAAAATGGAAGACTACCTGAAGGGTCTCGACCGCACCATCGACCTGCTGACGCAGGTGCGCGAGCAGCAGAAACTGAACTCACTGGCGCTCGCCATCGAAGACCTGCTCAAACGCCAGGAACAGATCGCCTCTGAAACCGCTGCCCTCAAAGAAAAGATGGAAAAAGAAGGCCTGACATCTGAAGAAGAATCGCAGCTCAAAGATCTTGCCGACCAGCAGGAAAAAATAGGACAGGAGCTCGAGCAGTTGCAGAAACAGTCAGAAGAGATGACAAAAGACCGCAAACAGCAGGACTTTCAGCAGAACCCGCTGCTCGAAGACGTCAAAAACATTCGCGACCGCATGCAGAAAGAAGACTACCAGCAGCGTAGCGAAGACATCAAAAAGGACATGCAGCAGAAAAACCTCGACTCAGCCCAGCAGAACCAGCAGAACATGCTGAAGTTTCTTGAATCTCTGAAAAAGGATTCGGAACAGATCTGCCAGCAATGTTCAGGCGGAACACCGCCACAGATAGATCTGTCGGCCTTTATCAGTCGAGCGCTCCGAATATCACAGGATCAGGAGATGCTTTATCGCGAAATATCAGAATTGCCTGAACAGTTCATGCGTGGCCAGCGGCCGGAAATCGAAGGGCTGATCGATCAGGTTTCGCTGCTGCAGGTGCTGGTAAAGCAGCAGGGCAGCGAACTTGGCAACGATCTCGAACAGTATGTCAGAAGCAGTTTTGCGGTTGACCCTGCCGCCATAGAACCGATAAATGGCACCCAGGCGCTGTTTTCGGCCATAGTTAAGAATCTTGAAGACCGTGCCCTGAGTGCATCGCGCGAAGATCAGCTCGAAATCATCAGACGCTTCAACCAGCTCGCGATAGAGCTAATGAAAGCCCAGGATCAGTCAGGCTCATCCGGTTCTTCGAATCCGATGGATGCGCTGCAGCAGTTCAAAGATCTGACAAGGCGCCAGCTCAGCCTCTACCAGCAGATGATGCAGCGTCAGATGTCGCCGCAAAATCAGCAGACCATGCAGGAACTGCAGCGCATGGCAATGGAACAGCGCAAAGTCAGAGAAGCCCTTGAACAGCTGATGCGAGAAAGCCGCCAGCAGATGAACTCGCTGGGTCGTCTCGACGATGTCATCGACGATATGAAAGATCTCGAGACCGAGATTCTCGATCCCGAAATGCGCCGTAAGGTTGCCGAAAAGCAGAAGTCGATATACGACCGCATGCTGCGTGCCCAGAAAGCAATAAAAGACCGTGATGAAGAAAGCGAAGAGCGCAAAGCCCGCCAGGCAGAGGTGATCAAACAGCAGCAGCCTGAAAAGCCGCTTGGCGAAATTGGCAGCGACACCCGGGACCTGAGCAGGGATTTTCTCGGCGATCTCAAAGAAGAATTTCCTGAGGCCTACAAGCCGATGCTGAATGACTACTTCAAGTCGCTCAACATCTACGGGGGTAACTGATGAAAAAAATTCTGCTCATTACCCTGGCGGCAATAATGCTGGGCACCATGCTGCTGGCACAGGCCGTAGGCTTCAATCCAGATGCGGCAGCGCTCTATCAGAACGCCATGAACCTTCTGCGCCTGCGCCGGCTTAACGCCGCTGACCAGCAGTTTCGCGAACTTATCGAGAAGTATCCTGAAGATATTCACGTGATGCTGGCGCGGCGCCAGCTTGCCAGCATACTGCGCGATCTCAGGCAGTATGATCAGGCGATTGACATACTCAAGGAAATCGTCAGAAGCGACAAATCACCGGACAATGTACGCTACGCCCAGCAGGAGATACTCGACATACTTCATGAAGCGCAACGTTTCAGACAGGGAGTCGAACTGATCGAGGAATGGCGCCGTGAAGCGCCGGATGACGTCTTTTTGAGCCGTCAGCTGGCAAGATTTTATCTGCAGTCAGGCCGCAAGGACGAAGCCTGGCTTCTGCTCGAATCGGTCATGGAAAATTCACAATCAGCGCCGGAAGCATTTAAAGATCTTCTTGAACTGGCTTTGCGCAGTGGCGAAATCGAGAAACTGATGCAGGTTGTGGAAAGCCGGCGAGCCCGCTGGCGCAGCACAGTTTACGCCGACTATATGTCTGACTGCCATCTCGCACTCGGCCGCAAAGATAAGGCGGTTGAAGTTCTCATGCAGACTACTGAAGTAAAGGAGCACCCGATCCTGCTGCGCAAGCTTGCCGACCTGCAGATTTCTCTCGGTAACTATGCAGATGCTCAAAATAGTCTGATGCTGCTTCTCAAGATGATGCCAGACGACTGGAACACCTTGCGGCGACTGGGGCATTGCCAGTTCATGCAGAACAAGAAAACCGAAGCGCTGGAAACCTGGCGAGGCCCGCTGCGATTTCCGTTCATGCAGCGCCGCGAATTTTATCAGGATTACACTACCGTTCTTATCGAACACCAGCTTTACACAGAAGCTCTGAATGCCTTTGACGAGGCGCGCAAAACTTTACAGCAACCGACGATGTTTGCCGAAGAGTATGCCAGCGTTCTCGACGCTCTTGGCCGCGGCGATGAAGCACTCGAAGAATATCTGAAAGTTCTTGGCGAAGGCTTCTACCGTCACGAAGTTTTCGAAAAGCTCTATATTGCTGCCGGAAAAGGGTTCGATCTTGAAGGCGGACTGAAACGGATGCGGCAGCAGAGCAGCTATAACCTGGCCATACTGCAGGCCCTGCTTGAACTCAATTTTCGCCGGGCCGACATGAAAGACCTCGAAGAAGTCAGCGAAATAGTGCGCAGTTCTGGCGGCAACCTCGACGACATTTTCTACGAACGCCTCAATCAGGAGGCTTTACTGCTGCCTGAAGAGTTTCACTTCGTCATTACCCGCATGGTCATGCAGTCACGGGCAGACACCGGCCTGGCTCTACGTCTGGCCATGCTGCTGCTCGAAATGGGCCCCAACGATCATGCGTGGCGCAAAGACGCTTATGCGGCGGCAAAAGATGTGGCCGCGAGCAAAAGTGTTGCTGACGCCAATTTAAAATCGCTCCTGTTGATTAAACTGGCTGATTACGCTCTTTACGAGTTCAACGACAGCAAAGCCGCACATGGTTTTCTCGATGGAATTCTGCAGACCGAACTGATGCGGGCAGTGCCTGATCTGTCGGTCAGAGCTGCCATTATCAAAGCCAGAATAATGATTTTTGAAGAGAATTATCCGGCGGCGCTCGAACTGCTCAAACAGAATGAAGAGATTATAAAACGCGCTAATCAGGATCTGTTTTCCGGTGATCCGATTTCTGAATCAGACTTTCAGGCACTCATACATCTCGAGCGGGCCCGGGCGCATGCACACCAGGGTGATTATCAGAACACCCTGCAGGAGCTCAAAATCATAATTGAGCAGTTTTCTGAGTCAGAATGGGTTAATGACGCGCTGACAATGGCAAATTTCATTACACGCCGCTCAACCGGCGATTTTGGGCTGCTGAAAACCTCATTTAAAGCTGAACGACTGGCGATTACCGGGCAGCGTCAGACGGCACGCGATGAATTGAAAGCCCTGGTAACCGCTAACGCTACGGCATCTTCCGTGCTCGACGAAATCCGCGCAGAAATTATCGAGTTACAGGAACATGACAGTGACCCGTCAGCACTGATTGCTGAAATCGACAGATACGCGCAGGAAAACCCGACGAGCTACAAAACGGCCGATCTGTGGGAGCTGAAATGGCACCTGATGAAGCGAAAAGCTTCTTCTCAGGCAGAGATTAGCGAGCATCTGCAGACATTCATCGACAATTTTCCATCAGATCTGCGCAGCGGCAGATTCAAGAAGATAATTGTCCATAAAGCTGAACAGGAGAACAACAGATGAGAAAACCCGGTTTTTTCATGATTCTGATGGCGCTCTGCCTCATCTGTCTGCCGGCTTCGGCGCAGAAACTGCTGATACCAATGGATGACGAGCAGGCCGACCATCTGCGCGCCTACGGGGTGACCTACTGGATTCTCGACAAGACAGGCACCGATGTCGAGTGGTTGCTGAACTACCGTGGCGGCGCTTTTCTGGCCGAAGATCTCGAAGAAACCCGGCAGAGGGCTCGTAGCGCAGGGGTTACCGTAAAACAGGTCGGCAGCGGCGAAGTGAACAGCATATTCGCACAGATAGAAGAAGAGAACATGGAGCGGGTGCTGCTCGAGAAGGCTCCCAAGGTGGCGGTCTACTCGCCCGATTATGCCGAACCCTGGGATGACGCGGTTACATTGGTATTGACCTATGCAGAGATACCGTTCGACAAATTTTATGACAAGGAAGTCATCAACGGTGATATCGCAAAATACGACTGGGTGCACCTGCACCACGAAGATTTTTCCGGCCAGTTCGGCAAGTTCTACGGATCTTTCAGATTTGTCGACTGGTATCGCAAACAGGTAACCCGCGCCCAGCTCGAAGCTCAGAAATTCGGCTTTAAAAAGGTCAGTGAGCTGAAACTGGCGGTAGCGCGCGGCATCAAAAAATTCGTGCTTGACGGCGGTTTTCTGTTTGCGATGTGCTCGGCGGCCGACAGTCTCGACATCGCGCTGGCCGCCAATGGGGTCGATATCATAGCGAAAGAACTTGACGGCGACGACCCCGATCCGCTTGCCCAGAGTAAACTTGACTACTCGCAGTCACTCGCGTTTACAGATTTCAAGCTGATTATCGACCCCATGATCTATGAGTTTTCAGATATCGACGTGTCGAACAACTACACCGGCGAAGCGGGGTCGTTCAAGCTGTTCGAGTTTGCCGCCAAGGTCGATCCGATCCCGACTATGCTCACCCAGAACCACCGCAATGTCGTCGATGGCTTTTTCGGCCAGACCACAGGATTTCGCAAGTCTCTGGTCAAACCTTATGTTGTCATCATGGGCGAAAACAACGACGGCGTTTCGGTTAAATACCTGCGCGGCGATCTGGGAAAAGGCTTCTTCAGCTTCTACGGCGGCCATGACCCGGCCGACATCAGCCACATAGTGGGCGAGGGCCCGACCCGACTCGAATTGCACAAAAACAGCCCGGGATACCGCCTGATTCTCAACAATATTCTTTTTCCGGCTGCCAAAAAGAAAGAACGCAAAACCTGACCAGCAAAACCAAAGATCCGAGGCGGCTATGATCTCGATTTTTCTGCATCTGCTGGTGCTGGCCTACGGCACCGTAACATTTGCCGGCACCCTTAGCGTGGCGCCGGTCAGTTTCATGGTCGTCTGGGGATATCTCACACTACTGATCCTGGTGCACTGGTTGCCTGACCATATCGATGCCGAGACCGGATCCGGCCGGATACCCTCTTTTTTGAAGGCTCAGGAAATTTTTCAATGGTCTCTGGTAATCTGGATACTGCTGCTGCAGGCTGCTGCCAACCCGGCCGGCCTGAGCCTGCCGGCAGTCGCTGACCGCCTTCCCCAGACTCTGCCGATGCTGCTTTCACTGGTGCTTTATATAGCGCTGGCGAAGCCTGTATTTTTCGAGTTTTACCGGCTGTTCAAGCCAATTCTTGATATAAAACAGACTGCCGCCGAGTTTTTCAGGGCCCGCATGACCGTTCCCATACTTTTTTTCCCGCCAATCATGTTGTGGATGTTGATCGAAGATCTCAGCAGCGGCGGCATCGAGTCACTGACCGAAATCAGGCTGATGGCTGCTGCACCGCTTTTTTTCGTCATGCTTTATCTGATGGCCCCCAAGCTTTTTAACTGGGCCTGGCGGGCTGAAGACAATGACGATCCGGAACTCGACGACATGCTCAAGCGCCTTTCTGAGAAAGCCGAATCGAGAGTAGCCGGCGTCAAGATCTGGAACACCTTCAATGAACCGGTGCCGAATGCCGCTGTAGCCGGGTTGCTGCCGCGTTATCGTTTTGTCTACATCACGCGCTATCTGCTTGGCATGTTCTCGCAGTCACAGGTTGAGGGTGTTGTAGCCCACGAACTGGCTCATCTGCGACTCGGGCATGTCACCAGTTACATGTTCTACTCGCTCAATCTCATTCTTGTCTCAATCGCCTTAAAACTCTCACTGCTTCTATATTTCCCGCAATATTATCCTGATTCGACTCTTTATACGGCAATCGAACTGCTGCTTTTCATCGCTGTATTTTCGGTCACCTTCACCGCTCTCGCCCGCCGGTGCGAATACCAGGCCGACACTTTTGCCAGTGAGATAACCAGCCCCGAAATATTCGCCTCTACTCTCGAAACTCTCAACAGCATAATTCTGCCGCCGCCATCAATTATTCCAGACTGGCTGCTGACACATCCTCAGATTCAGGATAGAATAGCGCGGGTACGTAATGAAGTGCGCTATAAAATCAGCGACCTCAAGCGACATGCTGCAAATCTACGGCTGGGCATGCTGGCTTCAGGGCTGGTTCTGCTGCTTCTGACCTCAATACCGGCCAGTGGCGTCAACAAAATATCAGAGTTTCATGAAGCAGTTAAGGCAGGAAACGGCCTGCTCGCGGGCGAGCTGCATCGTTCCCTGCCTGACTGGCTCAAGACGCACCCACTGGTGTTACAGGAAACCGGCAAAATGGCGGTTAACAGTCAGCACTGGGTGCTTGCGGCGGCAGTGGCTGCCGAAGCGGAATGGAACATCAGGTTGATCGACAGTTCACAGGTATTTCATCATCCGGGTTCGCCAGAAGTTACTTTTGACTTCGAGATCGTGAAGTTTGTTCTGAAGTCGCTTGACCTCTGGTGAGTTCATGGCGTATCCCTGTTGAAGAAGTCTCTCGATCATGTCAAGACTGCGCT
>CAZMWO010000031.1:0-8074 GCA_964569565.1 uncultured bacterium
CCAGTCTGGTATATATTCTGGCAAATGGCTTCTCGCCGCTTTTGGAAACGCCAAGAAAGCGGTCAGCACCATCTTTAACATTGCGGAAACTGAATGTGGATTTCTGTACAATCGAAGGCAGGCCTATGCCAACCCCGATCGAGCCAAAACGGTCTGCCGACAGAAACTTCTCGTCAGTACGGGCATACTTTTCCTTGCGCTCAACCCAGCTGTCAAACCATGAATGAACAGTCATATCTCTACTCCTTCAATTGTTCTTTCCCTGCCTGTCCAGTCTATTCGCATTCCCGGTTCTGGTCAACCCATTGAAACAGAGTCGCTGTACCAAGCAAAAAAAGCTGGTAATCAGGACCTTTAAAGAGTATCATCTCAACATCAAAATCAGGAAGGAGCGCTTAAGATGAATCAGGATATCGACGATCATGAACGTAAAACCGGCAAAAAAACATCTTTCGGCCCTTCTCAATTTACCGGTTCTTAACGAAGCCGGCCAGCAATGTGGCCGCATAGCTGATTTTACCCTCGCTCTTCGCAAGAACTGGCCATGTTTCGATCAGGCAGTAGTATTCGATTCAATCAGCAACTGCCATCGACTCGCCGCCCGCAGGTGTTTCAAGGAGTTTTCGGCTGAAACCTTCGTGCTGGCCACGCCGATGAACGACCTGCCACTGCTGCCGCCTGAGTTCAGCAAGCCGACAGCAACCCAGCTCTGGGATAAATCAGTAATCGACACTATCAATGTCAGAACCGTTCAGATCAACGACCTCGAAATACTTTTCGATGCAAGCGGCGAAATCTGGGTTAACGGCATTGATATCAGCTTCCGGGCAGCGCTGCGCCGACTTAAACTCGACAGTCTTCTTGGCGGCCTGCTCGACCGTCTCGGTCTTACCAGCACCGGCGAAGTCATCGAATGGGATAAAATAATCGGCTTTGGTGATGAATTCGAAGCCCTGACAACAGATTCGACCAGCGACAACTTTCAGAACCTGCATCCCGCCGACCTCGCCGAGATGCTCGAAGACCTCGATGAATCAGAACAGATATCGATCATCGAAAACCTGGACGAAGACCTTGCCGCCGACACCCTTGCCGAAGCCGACCTCGAAACTCAGCAGCAGATCATTGAAAAACTCGACACTGAGACAGCCTCTGAAATCATCGAAGAAATGGATCCGGACGAGGCCGCCGACCTTCTGCAGGAAATGGACCAGGACCGTGCCCGCGAAATTCTCGAACACATGGATCTCGACGAGGCAAGCGATGTAAGAAAGCTGCTGGAACACGACGAATACACTGCCGGCGGTATCATGACCACCGAATACGCAGCGATCTTCGAAGACTTCACAGTCGCAAACGCCTTTTCCCACCTGCGACTCGTCGCTGCCGACATAGAAATAATCTATTATCTTTACGTGATAGACAGCCAGGAGCGCCTGAAAGGAGTCGTATCGATAAGAGATCTGCTGTCGGCCAATCCGGCTTCACCGGTCACCGAGGTGATGGATGACGATCTGGTCTATGTTTACGCCAACACCCCGCAGGAAGAAGTCGCCAATCTGATCAGCAAATATGACTACATGGCGATCCCGGTTGTTAACGACCAGCAGCAGATTCTCGGCGTAGTTACGGTCGACGACGTCATGGACGTCATGGAAGAAGAGGCCACCGAAGACCTCTTTAAGTTTGCCGGAACGACTGACGAAGAGCTCAGCTACAACTCGCCGCTGCAGGCATGTCGGGCCAGATTGCCCTGGCTGCTGGTCACTCTGGCGACAGGCTTTATCACCAGCACCATACTCAAGTATTTCATGGCTGAGTTCAAGGAAGTCATCGCGCTGGTATTCTTTGTGCCAGTGGTGATGGCGATGGGCGGCAACACCGGCATCCAGTCTTCGACACTGGTTATTCGCGGCATGGCACTCAATTCTTTTTCAGGCTCAGACCTGTTCAAACGTCTTATGCGCGAAATCGCGGCCGGCGCGCTGATGGGGCTGGCATGCGGACTGGTTGTCGGCTTGTGGGCTGAATATCTCATCAGAAGCGGTGAAGCAACATCGCTGCACTTTTCAGCAATTTACCTGGCACTTACCGTTGGCCTTGCCATGATGGGAGCCATGACCTTTGCCGCCATGTTCGGCGCCCTGGTGCCAATTCTGTTCAGCCGTCTCAATATCGACCCGGCAGTGGCTTCGGGGCCGTTCGTAACCTCATCGAACGACATCTTCGCTCTGTTGATCTACTACGGCGTCTCAGTCACGCTGCTCGCCGCTGCTTGAGAATGCGCAAAACCGGTCATCATTCACAATAGCACGAAAAGACCTGCAGCTGATCTGAAGCAAAAATTCAAAAATTTACGTAAAGTAAAAAGGCTGCTTCTTTGCATGAAACAGCCTCTTATTGCAATCAGATCCGTTGCGGTCAGCGCTTTTCTTTTGCTTCTTCGACTTTGCCGTCTTTTGCCAGGGCCGGGTTCGGCAGCATGTAATCGGTGCGCTCATCCAGCATCAGAGGCTTTTTCCAGGTTTCGTCATTGAGCATCTTTCTGAACTTCTTGCCAAATATGGCACCGTAGCGGTTTATGTAATCTTCCTGTTTGTCGCGGCCTTCGAGAAAAAGTGAGCCCAGGCTCTCTATCTCGGCAACTGAACGGCTTACCAGACCTGTGCGCACCGTTGCATACATGCCGATTCCAAAAAAGTGATACCAGGCGCCGTAGTTGTCACCCATCTGAACGGTGTCGTGGCGCAGATAAGCAAGTTTTTTCTGGATCGGGTCATTCTCGCGATCGACGCGATAAGGGTCGCCGGCGAGAACATTTTCGGCGGTCAGCATGGTCAGGTAAATATTGCCACGGTTGAGAACGTAGCTTTCCATGAACATGTGGTGCAGCTGCAGCTTACCGTCGGGATACTGCATGATACGTTCAGTCAGAGCCCGTTCCTGGCCGGTGACAGCATAGCGTGAAGTCCAGCCGCAGGCAAGCAGCAGAAACAGCTTGGAACGCAAAAACAACGGGCTGGGAAATTCTTTCTGTTTGCGAAACACATGACGGCCGAGACGATGCCAGAAACCGTAGAGAAGATAGCGCTTTGCCTCAGGTGACCAGCGATGCTCTTCGCCCAGCGTCGGAGTGATATGCGGGTAGTAGCGCAAAATTATCTCCCGGCACTTGTTGATCAGCCGATCTACGTCTATCGGCACAGTTCTGCCGATCTTGAAACCAGCCTCTTCCTTTTTGCCCTCTTCGAGTGCCTTGAGTTCTTTCTCTTTCTGGATTTCAGCCTGAGGATACGAACTCTTGACCAGCGACTGCAACAGCTTCATCGGCACCTGATCAAGTTTGCGAATCAAAAAGGCATCACCCTTCGGATCTTCGAGAGCAAACTTATCCTGCTGATAATGCGTCGCCTCATATTGTGATTTGAGCCACTGCTTGAATTCACCGGCTGTCGCCGGCATCGCAGTCACAAGCAGTATCAGAACAAGGATGATCAGATTTTTTCGAGTCACAAAAACACCTCATCTGATAAATTATGTACATATTATAATGATTTTCTCTCTATATGGAAGACCCGAACAAGCTCGTCAGCCTTGATGTTAATTGCAAAACTTAAGTGCAGCTTGAACTTTACCGGTAAAATTTCGTCTGCTGTATGGACTCACATATACAACACCGGTATAATGCAGTCGCACCAGCCGCACAATACCGAAAAAGGCATAAACCAACCCAGGCGCGCTGCCAGCTGACAAACGAGGAGCATCCATGTTCTCACTGCTAGATCTGATCGATAATTTTACAGCAGAATCCAAGACTCTTGGTAAAATTGGCATTCTTGATATAGGCGCCATGCTTATAGATGGTTCGCCGGCAGAATACAGGGTTCTCCTGGATCGTGGATGTGCAAGAGTTACAGGATTTGAGCCGGTTCCTGAAGAGTGTCAGCGCTTAAATAGCCTGAACAAAAGCACAGACACACATTTTCTGCCATATTTTATCGGCGACGGCACCAGACAGAAGTTTTACCACACTACCAGCCCGATGACCGGCTCACTTTATGAGCCAAATACTGAGTTACTCAACATGTTCCAGAATCTTGGCGAGCTGACCGGCATAGTATCTGAGGAAATGGTCGATACGAAGCGACTCGATGATATCGATGAACTGGATTTCCCGATAGATTATATCAAGATAGATGTTCAGGGCGCTGAGCTGCAGGCCCTGAATGGCGCCCGCCAGAAAGTCCTTAACGATGTTCTGGTAATTCAGACCGAAGCAGAATGGGTGCCACTTTATAAAAATCAGCCGCTGTTTTCTGAACTTGAGATGTTTCTGAGAAGTCAGGGCTTTGTGGTGCATCGAATAATGGGATTTGGCACGAGGTCATTCAAACCAATCATCATGAATGGCAACATCAACCTCGGACTACAGCATCTGTGGTCTGACGTTATTTTCGTTCGCGACTTCACCAGACTCGACCGGCTGCAACCGTATCAACTGCTGAAAATGGCAATTATCATGCATGAAGTATATCGATCTTTCGACCTTGCGCTCATCATTCTACAGGAATATGACCGGCATCAGCAAAGCGGACTGGCAAAAGCCTACCTGACAAAGATAACCAGCGCCCGAACGGAAGAACTGCAAAGTGATCCAAAATCAACGCGCATTAAAAGTACAAGAGATTTTGTCAGCCTTTACACACTTGGGGTCGAAGCATACACGAAAGACGATTTCGAGTCTGCTCTCGACTATTTTGAGCAGGCAAAATCAGTTAAATCAGACTTCGCTCAATTATGGTATAACCTCGGCCTCACCAGAATGCGACTTGGCAACCTTCAGGAAGCAGCAGAAAACCTTGACCAGGCGATTGCTATCGACCCTGCGTGGCAGGATGCAATCGATCTGCGCAAGCAGTTGTCACCCATGCCAAAGGCCATACCGGAACAAAAAAGTCCCACCAAAAAAGAAGATATTGCTGTCACCGCCAGGCTGCACAAAGCGCTTGAGTTGCAACAGAATGGCAAACTGAACGAAGCTGAAGCTTATCTTCTCGATATCATTGCAGATAACCCGCATAGCATTCCTGCCCTGTTTTCTCTTGGCGGCATAGAGCATAACCGCAAAAACCCGCAGAAAGCCCTGTCTTATTTCGAACGCGCCATCGCTGTCAAGCCAGATTATCCACCGCTCTGGTATAACCTCGGCACCACACAGCAGTCGTTGAAACTCTTTGACAAAGCCCTTGCCAGTTATGACCGTGCGCTTGAGCTCGACCCGAAATATATCGAAGCACTTATGAACCGTGGCACCGTTCTCGTCGATATGAAGCGACACAAAGACGCACTGCTCAATTACGAAGCACTTCTCAAGATCGACCCGAACAATGATAAGGCACTGTGCAACCGCGGCATCATCCTGACCGATTTCAAATTGAATGACCTGGCCATCGCGACTTTCGAACGACTGCTCGCTATCTCACCCGATTACAATTTTGCAGCTGGACTGCTCTGCTTCGCCAAATTACACGCCTGTGACTGGAAAAATCTTGATTCACTGCGACAGCTGATAATCGATGGAGTTCGCACCGGCAGGCGTGTCTGCAAATCCATGGCTTTTACGGCAATAGCACAGGAACCAGACGATCATCTGTTGTGCGCCAGAATATTTGCCGACCATTTCTGCCCGGATCAGAAGCCACTTTGGCGGGGCGAAAAATACGATCATCCTAAGATCAGAATAGCCTACGTGTCTCCCGACTTCAGAGAGCATCCGGTCGGGCATCTCATTGCCGGAGTTTTTGAGCATCATGACCGGGAAAAATTCGAAACAATTGCCGTATCTCTGGGAATTGATGACAACAGCCCGCTGCGCCATAGAATCAAAGCAGCTTTCGATGAATTTATCGATGCCCGCCAGATGACCTCGTATGACATTGCAAAAATGCTGCGCGAAAAAGAAGTCGATATTATGATCGATCTCGCCGGATACACAGCCGATTCACGCCCCGATTTGTTTGCCTGGCGACCGGCACCGGTTCAGGTTAATTATCTCGGATATTCGAGCACAATGGGAACCGGTTACCACGACTATATAATTGCCGACCGCCATATTATTCCCGCAGAATATCGTGACTGCTACAGTGAAAAAGTCGTCTATCTGCCAGACTCTTATCTGCCAACCGATGATTCGCTGCAGATAGCCTCTTCAACACCATCACGCCATGAATATGGTCTTCCTGAAGAGGGCTTCGTGTTTTGTTCATTCAATCACGATTACAAGATAAATCCCCCGATATTCGACATCTGGATGCGCCTGCTGACAAAAGTGCCCGGCAGTGTTCTCTGGCTCATGAAGCTAAACGAATCAGCAGAAAAGAACCTTCGCAAAGAGGCTGAAACAAGGGGTATCGCCCCGGAACGCATCATCTTCGCCACCCGCTTACCGGGCATTGAAGATCATCTCGCGCGCTATCGCATGGCCGACCTTTTCCTCGACACCTTTCCATGCAACGCTCATTCAACCGCCAGCGACGTTCTCCGCGCCGGGCTGCCAATCGTAACATGTCGCGGCAAAGCCTTTGCCGGCAGGGTTGCGGCCGGTCTGCTCGAGGTCGTCGGATTGCCGGAACTCATAACCGAAACACTGACCGATTACGAACAGCTTGCCCTGAAACTTGCCACCAGTCCAAAAGCCCTTGGCAAGGTCAAAAAGAAACTCAACCAGGAACTTAAAAGAACACTACTGTATGACACAACCCAGTATTGCCTAAATCTCGAACAGGCATATTTTGAAATGTATGCACGCCAACAGAAGGGACTTAGTCCGGATCACATATCGGTTAACAGTGTCAGCGCAAAACCTGAGCGAAAAATCAGGAAACAACCTGGTGGACAACAGCCCGAAGCAAATACTGTAGGCCTTAAAGAGGAGAGATTTGGACTGCATATTGGTGGCAAAGAAGCTAAGCCCGGCTGGAAAATACTGAATGTACAAAATGCTGATGGCGTTGACTTTGTTGGTGATATCAAAGATCTCAGCCAGTTTGCGGACGAAATGTTCGACCAGATCTATGCCAGCCATGTTCTCGAGCATGTTCCGCAGTTTCAGATGGTAAACACGCTGGCCGGAATCAACCGAATTCTTAAATCGGATGGAAAACTGATGATCTCTGTTCCCGATCTGGCAACTTTATGCAAACTGTTTCTCAATCAGAACCTTGATAAATCAGCACGCCTTCATGTAATGCGAATGATGTTCGGCGGACAGGTCGACCAGTATGATTTTCACCAGATCGGCTTCTCAGAAGAAATACTGATGGACTATCTCGGCGCAGCCAACTTTAAATTCTGCCGCAAAGTCGATGAGTTCGGGCTATTCAACGACACCAGTTCTTTCAAACCATATGGAATTCCAATCAGTTTGAATATTATTGCCTACAAAAGCCTGCCACCTGTCTAAGTCAGGCAGCGGACAAATGTCGCATAAAAAAGAGCCACGGAAGTAAGTTTTGTCCGTGGCCCTATTATTTTGTATAGCTAAATACTAAGCAAAGTTAAGCGCCTGAATCTGGTCGGTCGACATCACAGAAACCTGGTCAGAAGTAAGTGCGCTGATCTGACTGGTGGTCAGCGCTGCCAGCTGATCGGTTGAAAGGCCTGTGATCTGATCAGTAGTCAGCTTTGCGATCTGAACGTTCGTCAGCGCCTGCATATCAACAGAGGTAAAGTTATCAATCTGATCATTGGTGAGTGCCGCGATCTGAGCGGTGGTCAGAGACTTGATCTGGGTCGTGGAAAGAGCGTTGATCTGGTCATCTGTCAAGGCAGGAATCTGAGTGGCAGTAAAAGATACAATCTGAGCTGCAGATAGCTGTTGGATATTTTCGGTTTCCAGAGCGGCGACCTGATCGGTCGACAGTGCCTTGATCTGAAGCGCGGTCAAGCCCTTGGCCTGAGTTGTGGTCAGAGCAGCAATCTGGTCTGTCGACAGGCTCGCGAACTGTGTTGTTGTCATCACAGCTATCTGTGTAGAAGTGAGCTGTTCGAAGTCATCTGCGGCAAAAACATCGAG
>CAZMWO010000031.1:8174-16003 GCA_964569565.1 uncultured bacterium
CGCTGAACTGCGCCAGATCGGCGGGTTCGATCTCAGCAACCTGATCGGTCGACAGAATTTTGATCTGGGATGCGGTAAGGCCTTTTACCTGGTCAGTTGTAATATCAACGATCTGGTCGGTTGACAGACTTTCAACCTGAGTCGTTGTCAATGCTGCTATCTGAGTAGAAGTCAATTGTTCAAAATCCTCAGGTTCAATCACATCGAGCTGATCCGGGGTGAGCGCCTTAACCTGAATTGCTGTCAAAGCCTTGGCCTGGCTGGTGGTAAAACCAATAACCTGATCGTCGGTCAGATTGGCAATCTGGCTGGTTGTCAGTGCCGGAATCTGGGCAGTAGTCAACGCCCGCATCTGATCTGTCGTCAGGCCAGCGATCTGAGAAGTGCTCATTTTGGAAAGTTGAGCATTGGTCAATGCCTGCATGTCATCAGTGCCGAAGTGGTCGAGCTGAGCATCAGTAAGAGCCGCGATCTGGGCGGTTGTCAGAAGCTTGATCTGGTCTGTCAAAAGAGCGTTGATCTGATCGGATGTCAGGGCCGGGATTTGAGTTGGAGTAAAAGCCGTAAGCTGCGTAGCTGAAAACTTCGCAAGGTCTTCACCCTCGATTTTGGCAACCTGATCTGTATCAAGCGCCTTAATCTGATTGGCAGTAAGTCCCTTAACCTGATCTGTCGATAAATTAACAATCTGGGTATCAGTCAAAGCCTTTATCTGATTGGTGGTCAGGGCTGAAATCTGTGCAGAAGTCAAAGCAGCGAACTGGCTGGTATTGAGGGCAATGATCTGATCGTTGGTAAGTTCGGCAATCTGCAGATTGGTCATAGCCTGAAACTGTTCAGGCGAAAAAACAGCTGTCAAAGTTCCTGATAAGGCAGCAAGATCCTGAGCGTCAATCGACTTGATCTGAGTCGATGAAATAGCGGCAAAGTCATCGGTATCAAAGGTTGCCAGCTGTTCAGCGGTCAGAGCCTTCATCTGCAAAGGAGTAAGGGCCTGCACCTGCGTAGTCAGAAGTCCCTGACTGTTATAAAGCTGCAACGCCTGTATCTGCCCGCTGCTGAGAATAACAAGATCTCTTGTCTCAATTGCGTCTATCTGATCCGAGCTGAGGGCAGCAATCTGGGTCGAAGTCATTGCTTTAAAATCAGCAGTACCTAAATCCCTTATCTGTTCTGTGGTAAGGGCCGCAATCTGGGTCGTGGACATTCCGATGACTATCGACATAAATACTCCTCTAAGCCATTTTTACTAAGATTCTCTCTAAGGCAGTATGCACTTCAGATAAAAAATCCTATCATATCTGTCGGCTGCAGTACAGTAATTTTATATAGAGTAGACACATAAGCAAGGGAATTTTTTCTATACGCATATACCTGCCGGAATGTCCGTGGAAAATCGCTCACAGTCTCTACACAGGACGCTCACAGATTCCCGGTTCTTGTTATAAGAAAGCGTCTGATATATTATGGACATCTTACACTCATAACCAAACTGAAGAACAATATTAAGGGTAACCAGGAGATTTATGGTCTGGGCACGATATCGTAACTGGCTTTTACTGCTGGTGTATGTTCTGTTTTTTCTACACACGGCGCTGTGGCATTACTGGGGCTATGAGGGTGTCGGGCACCTCGGCTTAGGTGAGTTTTTCGGCACCCTGCGCAACGGCGTAATAACTGCCGGAACTATTTTTACGATCATTGTCTTCGTACATGCACTTTTCTTTGGCGGCCTGTTCTGTGGCTGGTTCTGTCACTGGGGAATCACGCAGGATCTGGCTGCCGGCATCATGCGACGCTTTGGCATAAAGCCTTTAATGGCACAGCTCAACTCAAAAATTATTCCCTGGATATGGTTTCTGATAATAATTGCCCAGGTAGTGCTCTACTGGGTTTACTCAGGGTTCCCCACAGAATTGTCGTTCAACCCGGCGGCAACACCAGTCTGGTCAGGCGTTCCCCGCTCGATCATGCTGATCTGTATGACAACACTGGCCAGCGGTTTCATACTTGTTTTTCTTTTCGGGGAAAGGGCTTTCTGCCGCTGCATCTGCACATTCAGACTCTGGTTCAGCTGGTTTGAGCGGTTGGCTCCGCACAAAGTCAGGCAGACAAAAGCATGCTCCAGCTGCAGCAGTGAATGCACAACTTCATGCCCGATGGGTCTACAGGTCGCTGAAGCAATACGGCTACTCGGTCATGTAAAAAACCAGGAATGCATAAAATGCCATATCTGTATCGGCGCCTGCCCGCATGGCGTATTGCAGACCTCACTGCGCAAAAACGATTTTCATAAAGACGGTCCGCAAATTGTGCCGCCGGCTGCCTTAAGCAGCTCAATTTCCTGGCTGCAGGCTGGATTTGCAGTTATAGTTCTTGTAATGTTCGGCTTTGATCTCGGCGGCAACATTTCGCTGTCACTGGGTTTTATCGCCGGATTCCTGCTTATTCACATCTGGCATACCCGCCGCATCAGCCATCTTGAAGCGGCAGTCATTGTCCTGCTCGTTGTCGGCATGTATTTTCGGCATGACATGAATGATGCCAGTTCACTGCTTAAAGGTTTGCTGGCCATCGCAGTATTTCTGCTGGCCGCCAGAAACCTAGATTTCGCCAGAGGCTTCGAATTTATCAGCAACAAAGCAAAAGAAACCAGAGTTCCGGCCGGCATGCTTGCGATCGTCATTGTACTGGCAACCGGCCTGGGCGCCCGCGAAACCCATAACAGCATGCTGTTTCACCGTGCCAACGCCGCCAAAGACAGTAACGACCTCACAACCTTCGTAACGATAATGGAAGGCTGCGCCGGAGCGCACCTCAACCCGGCCAACGCCTATTTTGATCTGGGCAATGCCCAGCTGGCGCTCAAAATGAATGATAAAGCTGCCGCCAGCTTCAAAAAGAGTCTTGAGCTCGATTTCAACGAAAAGGCCGCCGACACAATACTCGAAAGACTTTTTACGGCCGGTCTTTTCCATGAATGCATGCTGCTCGCCAGCTGGCTGTCTGAGCAGCACTCTGGCACTGCGCGTTTTCGAATCGCTGCAGGCAATGCACTGGTTCAGCTGAACAGGCTCGACGAAGCTCAACAAACATTCAGCGAAACTGTCAGCAGATTTCCTGACAGCCACGATGCTCTTATCGCTCTGGGCGAAGTTAAAGTGGCGCAGGGAAACGTCGAAGATGGCCTGCAGCATGTTCTTAAAGCATACGACCTGGCGCCGGCCAGCACCTCAGTTTATCTTGCCGACCTTTACCGGCGTCTCGAGCGCTACGAAGAAGCCGACAAATACTTCGTGCAGGCCCGCGCTGCCGACCCCGAAAACGTTGAACTGATGCTGACTTATGGCATGAACCTGTTCGATCAGAAAAAGTTCCGCGAAGCCATAAAATTATGGGAAGCTGCTCTTGAAAAAGCTCCCACCCTTGTTGCTGCCCGCGAATATATCGCAATGGCTGAACTTGAACTCAAGAAACGCCGTGATGCCATACTTGGCAGGTAATAACTCATGCCAGAGCTCTGCCAACTGCTGTTGCTACTTTACGGCCCCGCTCGATAACTCTGATGAACGCATCAGGGCTTATTGACTGGGCGCCATCTGAGAACGCCGATTCCGGGCGCTGATGCACTTCGAGCATCAGACCATCGGCGCCAGCCGCCAGAGCGGCCAGAGACAGTGGCTCAACCAGGTTACTGCGACCGCTGGCATGGCTGGGATCGACGATTACCGGCAGATGCGAAAGTTCCTTGAGCGCCGGCACTGCCCCGATATCGAGGCTGAATCGTGTAAAATGCTCAAAAGTTCTGATGCCGCGCTCACACAAAATCACATCGGTATTGCCATGTGCCAGAAGGTATTCAGCGGCACACAGAAGTTCTTCGATACTCGACCCCATGCCGCGTTTGAGCAATATCGGACGCGGGATTTCACCGAGATGGCGTAACAGCTGAAAATTGCTCATATTGCGGGTGCCGACCTGTATAATGTCGGCATGATCGGCAACTAATTCGGCTTCATGCTGATCGCGCACCTCAGTCAGTATCAGCAGCCCGGTTTCGGCCTTTATTTTATCGAGAATTCCGATACCAGCTCGACCAAGCCCCTGAAATGAATAGGGCGAAGATCGCGGCTTAAAAATCATTCCCCTGAAAACACGGCAACCGGCTTCTCTGATCTTGCGGGCAAGGTTTATTGCCCCCTCTTCGCTTTCAACAGCGCAGGGGCCACCGATCATAACTGCTTCATCACCACCGAATATCACCTCATTGTCGCCGGAACGACCGGCGCGTATCAGCGAATTTTTACGATGACATCGACGTGAGGCCAGATAATAAGAATAACGACCCGGAATGATCTCAACAATGCCGTTGGCTCCAGCCAGTTCACGTGCACAGTCTTCCTCGCCCGGCCCGTCTATCGACAGCACAAGCTGACCATACTGGCCGACCAGTCTGGTATAAAAACCCTTTTTCTGCAGCTTGAGACATAATTCCTGCTGCTGCTTTTCTTCCATTCCAGGATCCAGAACCAGAATCATGCTGTGACTCCCTTGCTTTAACTTCGTTTCAGACCCGGTCAATTACCACGACGCCACCGACAACGAGAGACTCAATCCGACTGCTGCCGGCCTGATAACCGATCTGCCTGAACGAATCGCCGGCAAAAAGCGCCACATCCATGCGACGGCCAGGTTCTATCGCACCAATCTGATCACCAAAACCAAGCGCATGGGCCGCGTGCAGAGTTCCGGCTATGAGAGCCTCAGAAGCGCTCAACCTGAGCTGCAGCATGGCCAGCGACTGGATTATTGTGGCGCCGAGAAACTGACAGCTGCCAGGATTATGGTCTGAGGCAATCGCCAGCGGCAGACCGGCTTCGATCATCTTGCGGGCAGGTGCATGGTGTGATTCCATAAGGAAAGTAGAAGTGCCAGGCAGGACTGTCGGTATAACGCCGCTGTTCTTGAGCTTCGCAATACCATCATCAGCGGTCATCAACAGGTGATCGGCGCTGACGGCACCCAGCTCGACAGCGAGATCGACACCACCCAGCACGTTAACCTCGTCGGCATGAATCTTGGCGCGCAAACCGTTCTCTATACCGGCCTTGAGTATACGCCGCGACTGTTCTACCGAAAATGCCTTGCTTTCGGTAAACACATCGTTGAACATTGCCAGTTCCTGGCGCGCAACTTCTGGTATCCAGACGTTGCAGATCTCATCAACGAAGGATTCGGGGTCTGAACGGCGGTCGGCCGGAATCGCATGCGCGCCCATAAAAGTCGGTATGATGCGAATCATCGATTCGTCACGCAGGCGATCGATTACCCGCAACATTTTGAGTTCATTCTCGAGGTCCAGTCCGTAACCAGTTTTTATCTCAACCGTAGTCACACCGGTCTGCATGATTTGCTCTACCCGTTCCAGTGCTTCGACGAAAATCAGCTCTTCGGGCAGGTTGCGTATCGCCTCGGTTGTGCGCAGAATGCCACCGCCGGCAGCGAGAATGTCAAGATAAGGTCGGCCCTGCACGCGCATTTCAAACTCATCACTGCGATCGCCGGCATAGACCAGATGCGTGTGCGAGTCGACAAAACCAGGAACAGCAGTCAGACCGCAGCCATTAAAAAAGCGGGCGGCAGCATCGATCTGCACTTCATCGCTCAATTTAGCCGATGGCCCGACCCAGACAATAACGCCTTCGCGCGCGGCGATACTGGCGTTTTTGAGTTCTTCGGTGCGCCAGCCCGGCTTCGTGCCAGGCCCACGGTAAGGTTCAGGAAACAACACCGCTGAAGCAAGATTGTGAATTATAAAATCAGCATTAATTTTAGCAGATGCGGCCATTTCTTGCGCTCCTTACACGATTTCAACAGCTTTGCAGACATGGTCGAGCAAACGGCTATCCCAAAGCAGGTCTCGGGCTACCCGCAGATCAGGAGCCAGAATTCGGTCTTCGCCGAGAGCCGGCACGTGTTCGCGCAACAGCTCGTAAGCGGCGGCACTGCCCTTTCCAAGTTTGAGCGGAGCGACGAATTCATAAGCCTGCGCGGCACTCAGCCATTCGATTGCCAGTACCTGTGCTGTATGCTCGAGAATTTTGCCGGCTTTACGGGCGGCAATGGTGCCCATGCTGACGTGGTCTTCCTGGTAGGCCGAGGTGGGAATCGAATCGACCGAGGCGGGGTGCGCCAGAATCTTGTTTTCGCTGACGAGCGAGGCTGC
The DNA here is from genome assembly GCA_964569565.1 of uncultured bacterium. Taxonomy (GTDB): domain Bacteria; phylum Muiribacteriota; class Ozemobacteria; order Ozemobacterales; family Ozemobacteraceae; genus Rifleibacterium. The sequence goes on from CAZMWO010000031.1 coordinate 14,401, forward strand.
CGTATATTGAATTATCATCAGACCTGAGTTAACGCCGGGGTCTACCGACAAAAAGGGCTTGGTCTCGTTGATCAACGGGTTAAGCAGACGGTCGATGCGGCGCTCACTTATATTGGCGAGTTCAGCCATGACAATGCCGAGAAAGTCACCGGCAAAAGCCATCGGCTGCCCATGAAAATGGCCGCCAGAGATAATCTTGTTGTCGTTGAGAATGATCGGGTTATCGGTGACTGCGTTGAGTTCGATAGTTACCTGATCTACCAGGTGGTTGAGGTTCTCGCGTGTAGCGCCATGCACCTGCGGAATACAGCGCAGACTGTAGGCATCCTGCACCTTGGTGCAGCCAATATGGCTGGCGCGCACTTCTGAATCGCGCACACAGGAAAGAACGTTGGCGGCAACCTGCTTCATGCCCGGGTATGGGCGCAACGCGATAAAATCAGGGTCGAACGGGCTGGTAGAGCCCTTAACCATTTCGAGAGTCATGCTGGCGATGATATCAGCAGACTTCGAAACGTGCAGTGATCGATAAAGCGACAGAGCGAGCACACCGGTCATAACCGAAGTACCATTGATCAGCGCCAGACCTTCCTTGGCCTGCAACTGCAGAGGCTTCAAACCAGCTTTTTCGAGGGCAGGCAGAGCCGGGTGACGCTGACAGCATTCGCCGCCGAGCACTTCGCCTTCACCCATGAGAACCAGCATGATATGTGAAAGCGGTGCCAGATCGCCAGAACAGCCGACAGAACCCTGCTGCGGCACCCAGGGAACCACGTCTTCATTGAGCAAATCGACAAGCGCCAGAATGAGTTCTGGCCGAACGCCGCTGACGCCATGCAGAAGCGAATTTATACGAACTGCAATCATGGCGCGCACGGCATCGCGGGCAAAAGGCTCGCCAACGCCGGTTGCGTGGCTGCGAACCAGATTGGTCTGCAGTCTTTCAAGGTCGGCACGATTTATACGGGTATTACACAAATGGCCGAATCCGGTGGTAATACCGTATACAACACGATCATCAGCGATGAGTTTTTCGACTATGGCACGCGAAGCCTTTACCCTGTCCATGGCAGCGGCAGAAATGCCGACAGCTTCGCCCTGAGCAATACGCCAGACTTTTTCGAGATTCAGGTCGTTACCACTTAGTTCAATCATTTCTATTTCCTTTTCTTTTAATTCGGTGATTCTGCATCGGCCGGCGCGGCACAGACGATTGCGTGGGTCGGACACTGTCTTTCGCAGACAGTGCAGCCGATGCAATCACTGCGATTTATCGGTTCGACGGTGCCTTTGACCGTTCGCCGGAAAACCTGCGATGGACATAGCCTGACACAGGTACAGCACTGGTTGCAGCTCTTCTGATCGAGGCTGCTTATGAAACGCGGCATCCACTCTCCGCCACCAAGACGGAAGTTGACATATCTCCTGCTGTGCATGCGCGAATTATATCACAATTCGCCTGCCGGCAGTCAGCCTGACGTCAACAGATGGCCAAATTCCTTTTCGAGGTCGTCGAATGCATCGACAAGCAGCTTGAGTGAAAGCCGGCACACATCGCCGATCGTCGGGAACCAGCGTTTCATCAGCTTTACTGCCTGGAGCT
>CAZMWO010000032.1:0-15921 GCA_964569565.1 uncultured bacterium
AGCTCCACCGGAACGAAAAAACCCGCTGAATCAGCGGGTTTTTTCGTTTATACAATAAATCTGCCGATTACCTGGTGAGCCTTAGCGCCGAACCGCCCGAAGCCATCATGTTACCGAGCTTGTTCTGATAAGGGTAATCATCGATCTGCATACTCTGCAGAAAAGTCGTAACTGAGGCTGAATGCGTGACATCAATGCCATCTATCTCATTGCCCTCATGGTTGCGCCAGCTTAAAATAGCGCCGGATTCGGTAATCTCAAAACTCGGGTTTGAAGCAATGTTTTCGCGTATCTGCCAGTAATTATTATAACTGTTACCCCACTGAAATGCAGGCACAGTAGGATCATGAACGGCGTTCGATCTCAGATACCCCCGTAGCGTCAACGAGGCGATGGCAGCTTCGAGCGCGGCCTTTTTCTCTGAATCGGTCAAGGAAACATCAGGCAATATGATCGGTTGACTCGACACCGCGGTATCAGTTGCCATTTCGCCGGCCATGTAAGCGAGATCGAATGCTTCGCGCAGCTGGCTCAATTCGACATCCAGGCTTTTCTCGACCGATCTGCGGGTAATAACCTCTTCACCGGGCAGAATCTGTATGGCCACAATACTGCCGATAATTATCACTACCAGCAGCATCAACATCATTGCGCCACGTCGTTTCCAGAATTTAATGTTCATATAAGACAAACAGCTCCAGGTTAAAATTCGCTGCCCAGAATACAGCACGAATGTACTATTTCGTGCCCTTCCTAAACATATTATAGCATCAAAATCAGTCAAACTGGAAATTATCAGGCCGGTCAATGCAGCAGTGAACAGATACAGGTGATTTTTCCGACAAATCAGACTGCAACTGACCGCTGATTTATGCTACAATTCGGCTGGTAAATGAACTGCGAAAGGAAGAGTTGAGGATGCTGACCGAGAAGCGCAGCTTTGCTGCCGGAGATTACACTTTCAAACATTCTGGCAGAACCATACCGATAACTTTCGGTTACGAAACTTACGGCACACTGAACGAACGGGCTGATAATGCCGTTCTCGTCTGCCAGTATTTTACCGGCACCAGCCATGCCGCCGGCAGATATGCCGAAAGCGACCCGCTGCCCGGCTGGTGGGATACCCTGATCGGCCCTGGCAAAACAATCGACACTGACAGATATTTCGTCATCTGCTCAGATGTCATCAGTAACATCAATTTCAACAGTCCTACCGTCATCACTACCGGGCCCGGCAGCATCGACCCGACCACCGGCAGGCCATATGGCATGAATTTTCCGATATTCACGCTCGATGACGTGGTTATCCTGCAGAAACGCCTGATCGAATCACTCGGCATCAAAAAGCTGCAATTCGTCGTCGGCCCGTCAATGGGCGGCTTACAGGCATTTCTCTGGGCGAAATATTTCCCGGAGTCAGTTGGAAAGGTGATATCGGTTGTCGCTACCCCGATGATGCGGCCTTCCTGCATTATGGTGCCAAACCAGCTTGGCATCGAAGCGATCATGCTCGACCCCAGATGGCAGAACGGCGATTATTATGGCAGTGAAGCACCTTATAAAGGTCTGCTGCTCGCTTTCAAGATACTCCTGACCGAAACCCGCACCGACCACTGGGCCCACAGCAATTTCAACCGCGCTTTTCTTGACCCGACCTTCATAACCTGTGCCAGCCCATATCAGAGCTTCCATGGACACTTTCTCGTCGAGGGCGAAATCGAAAAGTCGGTTATCGCCCGCATGCAGTATTTCGACCCGAACGCCTACATTTACATCGCCAAGGCCAACACGCTGTTCGACCTGTGCGAGCCCGGCGAAACTCTCAAAGATGCTCTGGCAAATATCAAAACCCCTGTTCGCATGATCATCGACGATTCAGACCTGATGTTCACCCGCGAACAGGCTGAAGAAGCCAGACCGATGTTGAGCGACTGCGAAATCAGCTATTACAACAGCCGTAACGGGCATCTTTCCTGCCTGTTCGAGACCGATTACCTCAAGGAACCCCTCGCCCGCTACATAAACCAGTAAACCAGGGAGCACCCGATGAAATCGAAACTTATCAGCGTTGAACAGGCAGTATCACTGATCAAGAATGATGACAAAGTAGTAGTCGGCGGCTTCGTCGGCAGCGGGCACCCGGAAGCCCTGACCTCAGCGCTCGAGCAGCGCTTTCTCAAAGAAGGACAGCCACGCAATCTCGAACTCTATTTCGTCGCCGGTCAGGGCGATGCCAAAGACCGCGGCCTCAATCATTTTGGGCACGAAGGCATGGTTAAGCGTGCTGTCGGCGGACACTGGGGTCTGGCGCCAAAACTCGGCAAACTCGCACTCGACAATAAGATCGAGGCTTATAATCTGCCGCAGGGCGTCATTTCGCATATGTTCCGCGATATCGCTGCCGGCAAACCCGGAACCATAACCCATGTAGGGCTGCAGACCTATGTTGATCCGCGTCTTGACGGCGGCAGAGTCAACAGCCGAACCACCGAAAGCATCGTCGAAATGCTCAGACTCGACGATCATGACTATCTGCGCTACAAGCACTTCGGCATCGATGTCTGCCTGATTCGCGGTACGACCGCCGATGAATTTGGCAACATCAGCATGGAACAGGAAGTTGCTCCGCTCGACGCGCTGTCGCAGGCCATGGCAACCAAACAGCGCGGCGGCATCGTCATCTGCCAGGTCATGCGCCTCGCCCGCGGCGGCGGCATCAATCACCTGTTCGTTCAGATTCCGGGCATTCTGGTAGACTATGTCGTACTCGTCGATATGGTTAAAGAACCGCATCTGCACATGCAGACCTTCCTCGAGCAATATAACCCGTATTACTCAGGTCAGGTTCAGTTTCCTGAAGACTCGCTGTTCAAGCCCATGGAAATGAGCATAAGAAAAATTATCGCCCGGCGCAGTGCCTTAGAGCTGCTGCCGCTAGGCAACTGCACGGTTAATCTCGGCATCGGCATGCCGGAAGGCGTCGCCAATATCGCGCGCGAAGAAAATATCCGCGACAAAATGACGCTTACCGTAGAATCCGGCCCAATCGGCGGTCTGCCGGCTTCGGGCCTTTCGTTTGGCGCGTCCTACAGCCCGTCATGCGTAGTACCGCAACCATCACAGTTCGATTTCTATGATGGCGGCGGCCTTGACATAGCCTTTCTCGGCGCCGGCGAAGTCGATGCCACGGGCAACGTCAACGTCAGCAAATTCGGACCCAAGTTCGCCGGCTGCGGTGGCTTCATCAATATCACCCAGAACGCCAGGCAGGTGGTCTTCTGCACGACCTTTACCGCCGACGGCCTGAATATAGCGACCGCTGACAACCGCCTGCAGATAGTGCAGGAAGGCAAAACCGCCAAATTTGTGAAAAAAGTCGAACAGATAACCTTCAGCGGCAAATATGCCCTTGAAAAAGGCACCATTGTCAAATACGTTACAGAGAGAGGAGTCTTTCAGCTTGAAAGAGAAGGATTGACTCTGACCGAAATCGCCCCGGGCATCGACCTGCAGCGCGACATTCTCGACCTCATGCAGTTCAAACCGACAGTTGCCGCTTCGCCTAAATTGATGAACCCGGCCATTTTTTCGGAAGGAAAAATGAACATCAACGGTTAAACAAGCAATTTATGCCGTTCTGCTGCCACTTAGAACGACAGCGGAGGAAAAGTGATACAGGAGGCTTTAAAATGCAGAAAGTCATGTTCATACTGTGCCTGTTGCTGGCATTCTGCTGCAATTCAGTTGTAGCTGAAGACCTGAGTTACCTGCAATGTCTGGTAATCGGTCAGGAAGCAGATCCTTCCAAGGCGCGCAATCTGTTGCGCGATGCCCTCAATGCATGGCATCGCAGCCAGCGCAGCGAAGCGGTAGAGCTCTACGAACGCGCTGTTATAGCAGATCACAGCGTTCTGCGCCACGAAGATCATGGCCTGGCCATGGCTCTGCTGGAAAAATACCGGGCGGCCGATGCGCCACAGACCGTGGCAGCGCTCTGTCGGCGCGGTTTTTTTGAAAACATTCTGATCGGCAATCTCGAAGATTCAATGGCATTTTATGAAAAAGCGTCAGCCATGGCAAAGGACCCTGACGAAGCACAGCTGGCCGCTGACGAAGCACGGCGTCTGCGCGAGCAGCTCAACTACATTCGCGAATGGCAGCAGAGTGTAGTCAGAGAAAACCGAATTCTGCGAGAACGTGATCGTCAGGCTTATCTGCAACGTACTGCCCGCGAAGAACTGCAGAGTCAGGTGACAGATATTTCGGATGAGGTAGAAGAAATTCAGGAGCGTATCGCTTTCCTGCAAAAACAGGAAAAGGAAGTAATGGAAGACATGTATTCTTCGATGCGCAGTGCGGCCCGCTACCGCCGTCGCTATTACTACCCGGGCTCATTTCAGCAGGGCGCTCCTGACCCGACCGATAACATGCTACCAGAGGGAAGTTCAGGCAGCGACAGCTCGATCAAAATGGGTCAGGGCACCAATCCATATGCCGGGCAGGCAGTTAGCGGCGCAACCGGTGATGTCGCACTGAACCGCTTTTACATTTACCGCAATCGGGCGCGCCGCGAAGAAGATCAACTGGCACAGATACGTGCCGAAATAGCCGGGCTGCATCGCCGCGTCGCTGAACTGCAGAAAGCCGGAAAAGAACTGCGCGAAAAAGCGAATCCGTCACCGATCAGATAACACTGCTGCAGATCAATCGAGTTCGGGCTTGATGCCGACTTCAGGCTGCTTATCGGAAAGATATTCTGATGGACTGCCGAGCAGAGCAAAGTTAAGAATGATTGCCACCAGCCCGCCGGCAATGATGCCGGAACTCATGATGCCATGCAGCCAGACCGGCATGGCTTTGACCAGCCCAGGTTCAAAACTGACACCAAGACCGGTGGCCAGCGAAACGGCAAGAATCAGAGTGCCACGCCGGTCGATGACCTGCGAGGCAATTATTCTGATACCTGAGGATGCAACAGTGCCAAACATCAGAAAGGTTGCACCGCCAAGAACAGCCGCCGGCATCAGGGCGGCAAGAGCGGCCACGTAAGGAATCAGGCCAAGAACGACGAGAATGGCAGCGACAAAGTAGCCGACATGGCGGCTGGCAACGCCGGTAAGCTGTATTATTCCGTTATTCTGACTGAAAGTCGTGTTTGGAAAAGTATTAAAAACCGCCGCCAGCAGAGAATTGAAACCATCTCCGAGGACTCCGCCTGAAATACGTTCAAGATAAAGATCGCCCTCGATCGGCTCGCCGGAAACCAGGGATGTCGCTGTGATGTCGCCAATAGTCTCAACCATGGTGACCAGGTACAACAGTGAAATACCGAGGAACACCGAGAAATCGAACTGAAATCCGTATTTGAATGGCACCGGCACAGCAATCAGGCTGGTCTGCGCCAGTGCGGAAAAATCGACCTTTCCCATTACTGCTGCTGCGATGTAACCAGCCAGCAGGCCGACGAATATCGAACTCATCCGCACCCAACGGTTATTGAAACTGTTTAGCACCAGAATCGTTACAATCACAAGGCCGGCCAGCAGCAGGTTCTGCTGAACGACCGATGCGTCAATCATGCCGGCATAAAAGCCGTCAAGAACGGGCTGGCCACCGGCACAGCTTTTCATTGCTGAAGCGATCAGCGTCATGCCGATCAAAGTTACCACTACACCGCTGACAAGTGGTGTGATAAGCATGCGCAACGGCCTGATAAAACGACTGCAGATAATCTCGATGAACGAACCGACAAAGCTGAGCCCGAAAAGCAGTGGCAGCACTGTTTCTGGAGCTGCGCCGGCCGCTATCTTCGATTGGCCGGCAGCGATCAGCACACCAATGAATGCGAAACTGGTGCCCTGAATACTCAGCAAGCCCGACCCGACCGGGCCGATACGCCTGACCTGAATGAAAGTAGCAACGCCTGATATGAACAGTGACATGCTGACGATATATCCGGTATCTGCGAGGTTTATACCTAGTATGCTGCATATTATTAGAGCGGGGGTCATGATCGAAACCACGATTGCCAGCAGGTGCTGTAGCGCCGCAAACAGGGCTTCCACAAATGGAGGTCGGTCATGAACGCCGTATATCAGGCTATTTCGCGCAGCGGCTGCGTTATTGTTCTGCAATTTTTTTTACCTCAATGTTAAGTCAGGAGCAATCTAAAGCTTTGCCGGTGCCACCTCAACTCCGTTGTTTACACCGGGCACCAACCAGAAAAATCTTGCTCATCCGCGTATCAATATATACTCAAACCGGCTTTTTTTCAGCAGCAATCTTTGTATAAAAAAAGCTGTGCCCGAGTGGGCACAGCTGATTTTGAGAACGGCAGAACGCCCTATCTCTGACCTTTATCGATGACTCTCACATCGAGAGATGTATTGTAAATGTCAAAGAGCAGGTTGTTGAAAGTGCGTATTCTATGAGAATTGTTGTAGACAGCTGCGGGGTTGTAGGGATCCTGGTAGTATACAGGATTGATCGGCAGACCAACCGCCTTATCGCTTACCTGACCGCTTATAGCCCATGATTCACGACCACCGCCGGCATCCATACGAAAGATGCGACGATGAACGGGCGTGCTGACTTCTTCAAGCGATCCGGCGGGAGCCGGCGTAAGCTTCTGCAATTTGAACCAGTCGAGGCCTATGGCGGTACTGGCTGTTATATTATCGATGCCTCGCAACGCAAAAGTAACCGGCGAGTCAACTTCCAGTTCCTGGCCTGGTGTTTCCTGCAGCCTTGCCATCAGCTGATTTATGTAGGTGCCGCCCATGTTCACGCTGCCCAGATTCGACGGAGTCGGGCTTCCACTCCAGATTTCAGTGTCGTTTATGAACACATAGTCGGGGAAAAGGCCAAAAGCCGCAGAATCTGGAGCATATCTGGTTATGTCGTGCTTTTCATCATGAACGGTTATCACTATATTCGGGCGCTTGGTATCGATCAGCAGAATTTCGCCAAGCTGGATGAAAGGCGTGGAGGAGGTTGCATTGCCACTTGTATCGATGATGCTGTCAATACCGAAATACAGAGGATCCATCTCAAGGTCGGCTATTGTAAGATCGGCAACGATTTCGTTCGGGCTCTTACGATGGATTGCCTTGTGCTGCGGCATGCGACGCGCGAAATCGTTCTTATCAATGGTAATACGATAAACTGAACCGAAATCAAGCGGCTCGACACTTATTCTGGCTGCAGCAAATCCTATCTGCCAGTCCTGCACAGAAGACACGGAGGTGGTGTCGGCGGCCTGATAAGTTGCGGTAGCGATCTGGGTTCCGTGAGCATGGCGGCGCACAGCAACCGGTCGGGTCCAGGTCAGAAAAGCCATCGGATTGTTATCTGGTATCGATATTACAATCTCATTGGGGTTGGGAGTCTTGCCATCAACCGCATTGTAGATGAACCCAAGGTTTTCGGCATAAAGAAACTTGTGCGAAGACTCAGCCAGGTCGAGCTGAGGAGGTTTGCGGTCGCGCACCAGCACCTTGACCAGACCGGTAAGAATAATATCCTTGCTTCTCGGCTCGGGATCACCCGGTACCGCGACCAGATTGCCCGCCGCATCGAGCTCGTAAGTAATAGGAATAGTTTCCCATAGGATCTGGCGTTTCATCGCACAACGCAGCTCATACAAGCCAGGATCGGAAGGTATCTTAAAGGCGTCTTTCCACTGGTCAGGGCCGTCTTCGATGCTGACACCGGTTTTAATCGTGAACTGATTATCAGTCGCCGATGGGAAAGCCGGATCAATCTGCGCGATATTCTGCTGCTTACCCGAACCGATAGTCTGCGTCTGGTCTGGCGGAACGTAATACTGACCAAAGTTAAGATTGTTCGGATTGATTATACGGGCGCTCCAGTTTGCCTGTACCGAAGCCTCCAGCCAGCGTTTGGAATCAGGTTTCATGCGCGCGTCACCAGGATGCGGCGGTTCAATACCACGAATCGCCTTGATCAGTTTGGTGGCGTTCGGATCATCGACCATCCAGTTCTCAGTTGAAGTTTCGTCGGTTACAAAATAACTGCCAAATGCGCCGCCTTCGGTTATATCGCTGGCAGCCCACACTCCGGCACTCTTCTCGCGCCTGATACGGATATTTGCCACAGATTCCATTGCCGGCATGGCGCCTCTTACAATGATATGCATTTTGGCGACGGTCGAACCATCTGCTGCCAGACCCATTGCATAGGTACCATCGTTAGGTCGCAGAACAGAAGGTAAAGAAGCTACTGTCGAACCATAAGTCAGCGCATCGGTGTCATACCACTGGTATGCTGCCGAAAGCTCGATGTCGTATTCACCGTAATCGAACGAAGCGAAGATATAAGGACGATAATAGTCAGCGTCAACACCTCGTTCATAAATGAGTTTGCGTTCCGGCAGAACCTGGTTGGCGGCATCGACAGTCTGGTAAATGCGCCAGGTATACTTAACTGTTTCGGTGTTATCGCTGCCCAGTAAACGCAGGGTCGATACGAAACCACCGATAAAGCCATTAGGGGAGCCAATTTCGCCAGAATGTCTATCGATACGCCTGAAACGTTCTTCAACCGCTGGATCAGTATATACACGCTGGTTGATTTTACCGTTATAAAGAGGATAGTTCTCAACTTCAAATTTGTAGGTCAATGTTGGCGAAAGGTTTTCAGCAGCTTCGGCAATCTTGTAATCGCCATCGCCGCCATCTTTATACGGACCGTTGATATCGACTTTGGCAACCCTTTCACCTCTGGGCTCAGGCGGGGTTGCAACGTTTACCACCGCCATTTCAGTGCGCGATGCATTGCCGAGCGAAGAATATGTCAGGTAAGGGTCAGCCAGCTTTTTCCAGAAACTGGTATCGGTCAGGTCTGAGGTAGAAGTGTAAGGTTCGTATTGTATATTCTGGTCATACAGTCGATAGCCGATAAGAAGGCTTCCTTCTTCCGACTGCACGCCGCTGATATCTTTTTTGAATACGGTTTTATACACATTCTGGCGGTATTTAACCGTTCCCGGTCTGATGTTACCACTCACAGAACCCCAGACCACGCTGGAACGCATCGGGAACGTGAAACTCAGATGACTGTCAGGCACTCTGTGTGACCTGGTATAAAACAGATTGCTATGGCCATCGGTGGCAACGTCGTCAAGATCTGCTCCCAGACCGGAATGTATAACCACCTTTTCGATTTTTTTTGCGGCGAAGGTATCTCCAGGCACATCTGGCAGGCCTTCGTCACGCTCGACCTGATAAATACGGCCGGTATTGCGGTCATAGAAGAATATCGTGCCGCCTTTCATATACCACTGGTCAGATACAGTGGAGCCGCCGAAGTCGATCGACACGGGGTAATCGTAATAAGTGCTCAACCAGTTATCAGCGACAGCTTTGCCAAGAACATACACATAGTCGTCAGTGCTGCTCTTCATCGAGACGCCTATTTTAACCGAGGTGGGGTTGAACATCGCACCAATTACCGGATAAGTGTCATGTCTGACCCCGTCAATATCCAGATATGCATCAGAACCACCGATTTTGCGAGCATAAAAGTATGATTTCGAAAAGCGGTTGAATACCATGTTGGTATGCCATTGGTCAGCCGGCAAAGGAACGACGCTCTGGTCAATACCACAACCATCAAAGCAGCCATTGCGGATGTTTCTGGTGATGTCGACTTCGAATGATTCAGCGACCTTCGGGCCGATTGGAGGGGTTCCAGGGCCGTCTCCTGGCTTCCAGGTGTGACGGTAATACTCATGATACAGGCGCTTCTCGACATCGCTGTACATCTTCCATGAACGCGAAGTCGAGAAAAATGGATTTGGATTCTGAAAAGCATGAGCCTGGGTCTCATTTGCAGCCATCCAGCCGCCGGGTGCAGGCCAGCCAAGAGCCGCCGGGGTGATGCAGTGATACCACTGACCGCCGGGAATTTTCATCTTTTTGAAGCCAGAATCACCATCGACAGATTCGGTGAGAATCGCCCATTTGTCAGCCGCATGCAGACTGCGCTCGCATGGAAAATGCCCGACGCTGCCGCCAATTCGACTTGAGCCATTGAGCTGGTTGATACAGCGATGCCACCAGGCCTGCCCGGTGTAATAGCCGCTGGCCTGTTTCCAGTTGACTACTTTTTCCTGAGGGCCGGTATAGTTGATCCACGGGTTGTCTTTCTTCTCTGAAAATGTATTCAGTTGAAGATCAAGATTAACGCCGATACCGTAGGTCAAACCCGGATAAAACAGCTTCATCGGCTCCCCGGTAGTGGTACGATTAATCTGATAAACGCCATCGAGCGGATCTTGAGTATGGTTGTCATCAGATACCAGCAGGAACGCGATGCCGTTTCTCTCATAAAGAGGGTCCAGAGCATGCACTACAGCCGGGCTGCTTGCAATCACCAGCAACAGGGCCAACAAAACAGTGCAAAAACGCCTCATGTTGTCACCTCCAAAAAATTCCCGCCGGCTCAGTTGATTCGCATCTCTCTGAGCACCTGTGCGATCAGTCCGCGATTTGCCTCGCTGACCTTGTACTGGAAAAGAAGATAATTGACGGTTTCAATCGTTATGGAAATGCCGCCTATCAGAACTCTCGGCACCACATCCGGTTCAACCAGACGAAGGGCGGAACGGGCATGAACCGTTCTTCTGATGCTACCAACCCGGTTGCGTAAAAAAGTGTTGCGCAATTGCTCACGATATTCTGGATTCGGCGCGTCTTGCGGAGGAGGTTCCGGGCTTTGCACCAGCAGGCGCTTGTATAGCTCTATTTCCTGGTCACTGCTACGGGCAAGCAGAGCAGGATCGAGCGAGTGAACCGGTTTGTTCGGAGCAGGCCAGCCCATACCGGCGCTGTTCAAGACCGTGCTGCAGTTTTTAGAGCGCATCACGTAATTTGCAGCATTCACTATTTCCTGCTGTATCAGCGCAAACTGCTTCTGTGTTTCTTCACTTGTGGTATAACGCGGTGATTCGATAAGTTCTTCGACCTTTTCATATTCGAGAACAGCCTGATCGAGAGCCTGCCTGGCTTCAAGACTTTCACGCTGAAATTTTTCTTCGTATTCGCGAATCTGGGCGCCATAGTCGACGCGGCTCAGTCTGGCCTTATCTTCGGGCTTGTCTGATCTGCGCAATTGATCGAATCTGACTGCCAGCGAGTTGATGGTAGAATGATTGCGTTCAGCCAGTCGATTCAGAGCAGACTGCAACCTTTCAACCTTGCTTCTGGCTGATGCCAGATCTTTCTCGTGGCGGGTCTTCATTGCCTTGATCTCTGATCCGACCTTGATCAGCCAGGCTTCGTATTCCTTTTCGCCAATCAGCAGAGGGGCCTTTTCGAAGGCGCCTCGCTCAAAACGGTAATTGCTCATCAGGGGATGCAAAATAAAAGTAACCGGATAATCTATCGTGGCAATATTTTGCGCAACAGCGCCACTTGCAATCAGGCATAATATAAACAGCAGTTTCGTCACTCTCATTTTCGGGAAACCCCTCCTTTTCGGGCTGGTTGTGTTAACAGCTTAATTGCATCGGCAGTTATATCAACCGAACCGGTCAGCACCGGATGCAGAAGATTTACCTGGTCGCCAAGCCTTGGCACGATACGGCCTGCCGCAGCGATCCATCTCTTCATGTAACCACTGTCAGAAGAACTGCCCTGGCGAAGATGAGCAGAATAGCCCTCTTCAATCCAGCTGTCGATATTCTCTTCATAAGGCAATGGCGCGGGCACGCTCAAAACCATTGAACAACCGCGTGCTTTGGAAGCGCTGCTGATTGCAGTGGCGACATCTGCCATGATCTGATTTACCTCGGGCAATATCAGGGTTTCTATCGTGCGTCCGCCAAATTCCATCGCAGAAATATTGGCGGCGATCTCATCGCGGACAGCCTCTAATTCACGGTCGAGTTGTTCTTTTTTTGCCCAGAACTCTTTCTCTGACTCCTTTTTGCTTTTTGTTGAAGCAACGAGTGATTTTTCGAGAGCAGCAACGCTTTCAGATGACCGGTTGTTGATTTCCTGAAGACGGGCCTGAAGTTCACGACTGCGTTCCTGTAGACGCTCAAGCGGAATCTGCGCTGACGGCCCATCTTGAAATCTGCTGACAGCGAAATCGAACTTGAGTATGCGCGGGTGCGCAGCAATAACCTCAACATAGCGGACCGTACCAATATTATCCGCCACAGCCATACCGCTGAAAACAAGCAAAAAGCTTAACGACAGCAGTATTGCAAAGCTGGTTCTATGATGAAATAACTTCATTGGGCTGATGCAACTCCTTCCGGGAGAACAGTATCCTCTTCTGGCCACGCAAAAATCATTCCGTGGCGATCCCATACCCGTATATGCTTGAATAATACCGGTGGCCAGGCTGAGGTTAACGAAAAATTCAGAGTCGAATCTATCTCGTCGATAAATTCGATCTTGCCATTCTTGCGATAAATCACCACTTTACCGCTCACAGGCACAGTCACCTGAACTACCAGTGTCTGCCATGAGCCCGACTGCAATGCATCGCGAAAAGCTCTGACCAGAACCGGAGAAGCCTTTAAAATAACTCGACCGGCAAGATCTTCCTGCAGTTTGTCTGCCAGAGAACCAAACACCGGTAGAAGCGCAAGAAACAGTTGCGTATCGAGTTCACCGGGTCTTCCCTGAGAATCATTGGTGTCGACGCTTTCCCAGGTCGCCGGCAATGACAGGCCTTGAATCAAAGCCATGTTGGCCGCAAAAGCCACTATTCCCGGTGATACCGAAGGAGTATGAAAGCTTGTAAAAATTTCTTCCGGCTGCGAATTCGGGTCGCACGCCGACAAAATGCCTGTATGCAGCAGAATAACGATCAGCAGCAGAGTTCTTAAAACCATTCTACCGATACCTCCCGCAGCAGATTTGCTCTGACCTCCTGGACTACCCTGGTCTCCTGGTCAGGGCGACGCATGGTAACCCTTATGAGCAGTTGTATCTTGCCATCCACCGTTACCTGCTGAACTTCGAGAAACTCGACATCGCGCAGAACTCTTGAAGTGCGCAGGCTCGATGCAGGTGCAGCAACAAAGTCTCCGCCAAGCGCAGGCGCCCAGCCCATTGCCTGAGCAGGCATCTGAGAAGGATCGACATAGGTCTGCAACAGCAAAGAACCGTTCTCGGCGCTGAGAACAGCGCCCACCCATGTTCCCGGCAGGCGGTCAGGAGCCAGACTGGAATAAAGCGTGCATGGAGTGACCATATTGGCAAACCCGACCAGTCCGTTTAAGCCGGCAATCGGAAGGGGCGTGTTATTAGCACCAGAATGAAGATGAACCGGAAGCAGCAATGGTGGATCAATCACAGTATCACGAAAAACCAGCGCGTTACCTGAAACTTCCATTATTGTCCGGAGTTCTTCAAGAAACATCTGAGCATCTTTTTGCGCACGGGTTTTCCATGAGCCGAGCAGAAAACTCTGAGTGCCTGAGCGGTATAGCTGAAAAACACCAACCATGAACAGGCTTAAAATGCCTGCTGCAACCATAATTTCGACGACCGTGAAACCTTTACGCCTATTCATAGGGTTGGTCTCCTGACGGCTTCGACGACATGTTCCTGTACCCTCGTCAGTATTATTTCACCAGCTTCCGAAAGCTGTTCGACTGTAACCACAATGCGTATACCGTCGGTCTGATAAAGCTGATTGGTTATCAGCTGCATCTGGGTCGCAAAGCGATAGCGCTGATTGACCCGATCGATAAACTCGCCGTTCAACGTAGTATCGTTGTTGAGATATGAACGCATGGCCGCATCACCAAGACCGGCGCGCATGGCGCGATAGGCATAGTAGAATTCGGCAGGCCTTTTCTTGAATTTCATGGCAGCCAGCTGAACTATGCCCTGGCCGAGAAAATCAGCCTGAGCCCTCTCAAAATGGCGTTCATTGATCGGACGATTCTGAGAATTATCGCGAATATAGCTGATCGCAACAACCAGCAGAAACATTGATAACACCAGAACTATGATCAATGCCATTCCTCTTTTGTTTTTGAACTGGTTCATCATAGCTCCAGGTTGGCTTTGAACGTCGACATTTCGATGGTCTGCGGAGTTCCACGCTCAGTCCAGGCAACCACTACAGTGGCCACCTTGGCGACATTAGCCGGTATGGCAAGGGTCTCTTCCGGGCCAAAAACCCAGGTTGTCGGGTTGTCTACTGCATAGTTGGCGGCGTTTACATCAACCGAACGATAAGAGTATGAAACACCACGATCAATCACATTGAGGCTGACGTTAAAGGTAAAGCCCTCGAGTTCGACATCGCCAAGAGGCAAAATAGTCACACCCGAAACGGTTATATTGGCGACAGACGAAACAAGCGCATCGAATGGAACAGACAGAGCCTGGTTAAGACGGGCCTGACACAGCTGTATTGCCACAATCTGGCGCTGATCGCGCTTAGTGCCCTCGAATCCCTGACCCATCATCGCAGCGATCGGAATCATTGTGCCGGCAAGAATCAGAACCGAAAAAATTATCTCGGTCAAGGTAAACCCGTCACTGTGCCACCTGAAAAATGACCGCAAAAAGTACCTCCAGATAAGTCAGTTACAGACAGGAGCGGCAATATCTTTGTTTTAATCAGCAATTAGCATGCCATTAGATGAGAACAGAACCCTCAATACAATCATAGCACAGTGAGGAAAACGACATACAAATTTTTTACATATGTAAAAAATTCCTGCAGCATCTCTATCTGAATGATGACATGCATAGCCATTCTCATGTCCTCGCAGATGTCGAGGGAAAGACGGTAGAAGCAGACTTTGGTAGTTAAGTTTACTGTCTGCCATTTCCAAGCAGCGTGTAAGTTTTAAATATACCGCTGCTTTACAGGTCTTCAGGAGCATAGACCATGAATTCATCGAATTTCAAATCAAATCGGTATTCTCAGGTTGGCTCCAGAGACTGATTTAACCGCTCAAACGGCTTTTGCGAGCTTCAACAATATACATGGTTTCGTCAATGAAATTTGGCCCCTTTTGATATTTTCTTTTGGCCCCACCCAGGTGTTGAGTTAGAGGGCGTTTGCGATAGAATTTACTCCTTTCTGCTCTTTTTCATTTTTTTCATTTCCATGGTTCTTCTGAATCGGTATGAATCAGTGCCTGTTTCTATGATATGTGCTCGGTCTGTAACTCTGTCCAACAGAGCTTTGCATAATCTTTGATTGGGAAAAACCTTTGTCCATTCTGAGAATGGCAGATTGGTGGTCAGTAATATGGCAGCTTTCTCAGCTCTTTCGTCTATCACCTGAAATAGTAATTCAGCGCCTGTTTCGACAAAAGGCACATAGCCAACCTCATCAATGGCCAGAACCTCGTATCGGCCCCATCTTGCCAGAGTCCGACGCAACGTTCCTTCTCTCTGGGCTTCTATCAGCTCATTTATCAGATTGGCTGCTGTCGTAAATCGAACCCGGTGCTTCTGTTTACAGGCGGCAACTGCTAATGCTGTAAGCAGGTGGGTTTTTCCGGTTCCGCAGTCACCAATAAATATTACTGGCTGTGAGCGCTTTATATAGTCTCCTTCTTCTAGTTGCCTTATTTCAGCTGGGTTGATCTGAGGATTTTTGCTGAAATCGAATTCATCCAGCGTTTTTATCCTTGGGAACCTTGCCTCGATCATGCGGCGACGAATGGCATTGCTTTCCTGCTCTTCTATTTCGAGCTGCAACAATGCTTCCAGATATTGGGCATAGGTCTTTTTCTCACGAACAGCCTGTTGAGCCAGTTCATCGAAATTACGAGCCACGGCCTGCAGTCTGAGCGTTTTGCAATAGGTTGTTACCATAGCTGTTTCAATTTCTGTTGTTGTTTTCATCAGTGGATACCCTCCATCAGCAGGTCATATCCACCAACATCAGGCTGTGACATCTCATACTGCT
>CAZMWO010000033.1:0-12161 GCA_964569565.1 uncultured bacterium
ATGTATCAGGAAAACGTGCTTTTTGCATTTGTACTCACTCTGCTGGCCGGAATGGCAACCGGCATCGGCAGTCTGCTGGCATTTTTCTCAAAAAAGACCGACAAAAAGTTTCTTGCCGTAGCACTGGGCTTTTCGGCAGGCGTCATGATCTATGTCTCGATGATCGAAATTTTTCTCAAAGCCAAAGTGTCGCTGGTGGGCTCCATGGGTGAAACCAAAGGCTATCTGGCGACTACCGTAGCCTTCTTCTGCGGTATGTTTCTGACCACACTCATCGACAAGTTCGTACCTGATTTTGAAAACCCGCATGAAGCGCGCGAAGTAGCCGAACTCAAAGAGTGCCCGGAAAAGACCGCCAAAGAACCAAGCGCCGCCGCGCTGCATCGCATGGGCATTTTTTCAGCTCTGGCAATCGGCATACACAACTTTCCCGAAGGTCTCGCAACTTTTACCGCCGCGCTTAAAGACCCAACTCTCGGTGTCAGCATCGCTATAGCGATCGCCATACATAACATTCCCGAAGGAATTGCGGTTTCGGTGCCGATTTACCACTCAACCGGCAGCAGACGCAAGGCCTTTCTCTACTCGTTTTTGTCAGGCATGTCAGAACCAATCGGCGCAATGGTCGGCTATTTTCTGTTGATGCCGTTCTTTAACGACACGTTGTTTGGCCTTCTTTTTGCCGGGGTAGCCGGAATCATGGTATTCATCTCGCTCGACCAGCTGCTGCCGGCTGCCGAAAAATACGGTGAACATCATCTCTGCATATACGGCGTGGTCAGCGGCATGATGTTGATGGCCCTGAGTCTGGTAATGTTCGCCTGAACCCTCTATTGCCCGCCCTTGAGAGCACGATCGACAAGAATCGAAGCCATGGGTATGATTACCGCCGAGAGCAGCCCGACCACCTTGTTCATATCGAACGGCCAGGTGTTGATTTCGTGCAGGTAGTTGCGTATCTCGAGCAGGTTGCGCACCTTGTGGATGTTCTCTTTTTCGAGGCGGGGGCGCGACAGCAGGCTGTTGAGCTCGTATGACACGAGATTCAGCTTGCGGTCTTTCTCTCTGATCATCGCGCGATGAATGTTGTAGATCGGCCAGAACAGATAAAACAGTATCGATATGCCGAAAAGCGCAAACCAGACCGACAGCATTGACGAAAAGTTCCAGCCACCGATGTGACGGGCGGTAATGCTGCAGATATAGGGAATAACTGCAAACAGCGTGGTCTGCAAAATGAACTTACCGAGCATGCGGATACCGGATTCTTCTTCCTGAATGATCAGTATGCGCAGTTCGAGGTCGCCGAATTCTCTGATAAACATGGCGAACTTGATAAAATAGACTATGGCAGACGCGCTCCAGAAAAGAAATCCAAACTCGTAGACAAGATAGGCGATGCGTCCGGCATCAGTCGAAAAGGGCATGCCAATGACCTGACTATCGCCGATAACTGCAATAGAGCAGATAATCAGACCAACAGTCAGAGGCATACCGTTAGAGAAAACCTTCTCACGGTTCTTGAGATAATATTCTTCGCTACGTTCAACGCTCCAGCCGGTTATTACCGGTATTTCGGCACGGAAACGGTCGAGCAGTTTTTCGAACCAGACCATGCCGGCCGCCGAAAAGAACATCTGCATGGCGTTGAACATGAACGAGACCAGAAAGATTCTGTCTTCGGGGCCAAATGTCCAGTGCAGGGCAATCGCGATATAAAACAGCATACTCAGAGCAAAGTAGAAGGTCCAGTAGCCTAGCTGCGGAATAGTTGCTGCCAGCCGACTTTGAAAAGATGCCGGCGGCAGTTCGGATGGTAGGGCATCGGGATTTCTGGGCACGACAATTCTGTCTTCACCTTCAATTGCCGGTTCGGCCCGGCCATCCAGCCATTCCTGGCAGTGGCAGCACTTAACCGCGCCAACTGGAATCTCACTCAGGCAGTAGCGGCATTTGCCAGACTCCGCTGTGGTTATAGTTTTATCTTTCTTCACCGCTCTGCTCAAGTTCTGCTACCTCTGCAATGATTAAGATGCTGGCCAGCTCAGCGACTGATCGTGACGTCGAATCTGGTTTTCTCATCGAAGCCGTAGACATAGGTGAAAACTTTATGCACAAGGTCTACCGCCTGGGCGACATCCCGACCGATCATGGCATTAAACGAGTGCTGCTCGCCGATCTGTTCGCCATCTGGCCGATCAAAAATGCCGGCCGTCTCATCACCGACTCCGGCTTCGCCAAGCACCTGACGCGCCCGCGCCAGTTCATTTTCATCGAGTGCCTGAAACGGCAGGTCGAAAATCAGACCGGTATCTTCGTCGTAGGCGAACTGAACGAACTTCTCATCGGCCGGCTCTTCAAGGATTATGAACCAGCCTTCGCCAGTATTTTCCAGAATCAGCCTGATCGCACTCTCAATACGTTTTTTCATTTTTACCTGCCTTCTATCGAATAAGTGATTTTAACCAATCTCAGTTGCAAACACAAGAGGGGAATGTAACAGAGGCTTTTTAAGGGTTCTGTTACCTTTGCTCAACAAGTGGATTCTGCTACTGCAACTGCCGGCTCACGCAGAATGATAGCAGGTTTTGACCGAGAATTGCCGGGAGAGTGCTTGACCTTATCAGGCAAAAGCTTTAACATTGCGGAAAGGCGCTTATAAATTGCAGACGAGAGGGAACAAAAATGAGCAGAGTGCCGGTAGTGACTTCAGATCAGGAACTTTTTGCCAGCATCAGCAAGATGCTGAGTGGTTGTTTAGAAGGCTGCGAGCCTGTCTATCTCGACAAGGCCAGCCAGGCCATGGATTACCTGGGAGTCGAAATGCCGGAGCTGGTTCTGATTAATTTTGCCGATGACAAACTCGATACCGACCTGCTGATGAATGTCATCAAGGGTGACACCTGGCTGCTCAGTTCAGGCATAATAGGGCTGTGCGAGTCAGTAAGAGAATTGCGCGAATCAGACAAACTGCGCAGCACCAATGTTATTGCACTGGTAGAACTGGCTCGACTCGAACGTCAGCTGCCGCAGGTATTCAGCATCATCTGCCATAACCGCCACATGCTTTTCCAGCGCGTTATTGGCGGCGACCTCGGCAACGTCATCACCACCTCTTTTGAGCTCAGAAACGACCTGATCGAGGTAAGCTGCTTCACCAATCTGATCTGTAATTACCTGTACAACCTCAACCGCATCGACATCATCAGCAAGGAAAAGCTGAGTTTTGTGCTCACCGAGCTGCTGATCAATGCGATAGAGCACGGCAACTGCAGCATCTCTTATGGCGAAAAATCCACCTGGCTGCAGAATGGCGGCGACATGACCGAGCTGATCGACCAGCGCTGCAAAGACCCGGCAATAGCGAGCCGCAAGGTTTATCTCGAATACAGCATCTACCCTAACCACACCAGATTCAGCATCACTGATGACGGCGCCGGTTTTGACTGGCGCAGCCTCAAAGACCCGAGCAAGGGCGCAGTGGCTCTGACACTGCATGGGCGTGGCGTGGCGCTGTCTCGCGAAATGACCAGCGATCTGGCTTACAATGACAGGGGCAACTCGGTTCAGTTCAGCTTCTACCACCAGGAAGGCGTCAACAATATCACTCCTGCCCTGTTCAAAGATCTTACCACAGTCAAATTTGCTGCCGGTGAGACAGTGTTCAACGAAGGCGAGCCCAGCGATTTCCTTTATTTCATTTCTTCCGGGCGGTATGAAGTAAGCGTCGGCGGCGAGGCCATGACCGTGCTCAACCATGACGACATTTTTCTCGGCGAAATGTCGTTTCTGCTCAACAACCGGCGCAGTGCCACGGTTAAAGCAGTAACCGAAGGCGCACTGATCCGTATTTCGAAAAAAGAATTCGTCGCCGGCATCAAAGAAAAGCCGCATTATTCGCTGTTTCTAGCCCGTCTGCTGGCGCAGCGAATCGAACGCCTCAACCACAAACTCGGCCATCCCCATTCCTGACCGCGTGAAGATTTTTCAGCAAAAATTAAACTATTTTCAAGCTTTGCAGTATATTAGACAAACGTAAAATTAAGGAGAAAACTCCAATGGCCAGATACGTTAAATTATGTGTTCTGTTTATTTTTATGTGCGCTCTCGTCGTTCCCATAACTGCTGAGACTCCGTTCACCGAAAAAGAAGTGAAGGTCGAGAAGTCAGGGCAGAGCGGCCAGGACAGCTCTACAGCCGTCAAAGAAGATGAGGCCGGTAAAAAGAAAGAAGACAGCAAATTTCCACTCGAAGGCACGATTGAAGTATCATCGTCGCTGCGCCTGCGCGAATACCCCTGGGGCCCGGTCATGGGCCTGTTCGGTGGCGGCACCAGTGTTACCGTCATCGGTGAAGAGGGCGAATTTTACAAGGTTCAGGTCAATGGCCAGACTGGCTACATGCATAAGAACTACGTATCTGTAGCCGGCGCACCGGCATCAGGCGAAGAACCCTATTACCCCGGTGACACCCGCAACGGTGGTTACCTGCCCAAAGATGGCCAGACAACTGCAGGCAACGACAGTGGTTCAACGCCCGGCTCATCGACCACTCCCAGCCAGGCTGAAGCAGCACTGGCCAGCTACAAGGGTGGCAAGCTTTCGCCGTCTGAATTTTCAAAACTGTTTGGCCCGGTTGCCCGCGAATCGATGAAGAGAACTGGTGTTCCTGCATCGGTTACTCTGGCTCAGGCAGCGCTTGAAACCGGCTGGGGCGGATCGAGTATCGGCGACGCCAAAAACCTTTTCGGCATCAAAGGCACCGGCCCGGCCGGCTCGATCAGGGTTTCGACCAAAGAATTCATCAACGGGCGCATGGTAACGATCCAGGACAATTTCCGCAAGTATCATACCTGGGCGCAGTCGATCGAAGACCACGGCAAGCTGCTGCAGAACGCCCGCTATTCTCCGGCCATGAAATACAAGAACAACCCCGACCAGTTCGCCCGCGAAATTCACAAAGCCGGTTACGCTACCGACCCGAATTACGCCAGCAAGCTCATCGGCATCATGAAGTCCAACAACTTCTACCAGTGGGATAAATAACCCGAAGAGGAGACACGACAATGAGAAACATCAAAACAATTCTGTTGTTCATTACACTGCTGGTCTCTTCGGCTCTATTCGCCGGTCTGGCGGTTCCGGGCGAAGGCAATCCTCTGCTTGCCAACTCTGAAATAAAGATAAACAACATCGCCGGCTATACCGTCGAAAAACTTTCCGACAGCTCCGGGGTGCGTATCAAGGTCTTAACCCCAGAAGGCAAAGACTTCTGGATCAGCGAAATTCTCGGCAATCAGGAAAAAAAGTTCATGTTCAACGGTGAGAGCAGCAACCTGCTGGTTGCCGACATCAATGCCGATGCCAGGCCCGAGATAATTACCGCAGTTGCGTTTCCGCCGCACAATGGCGGCCTCTACATATTCACCCTCAATGCTGAACAGAACGGTTTTACGCCGATGACCTTCAACAATCAGCAGACAAAGGATGCAAAAGATTTTCTGACAGCCGACATCTTCCAGGAAGACGGCCAGGATCTCGCATTCATCGACAACCGGGTCAGGGCCCTCGGCATGCTTTACCCTGAAAGCGAAGGGGCCGAGCCAGTCGCCAGCTTCTTCTACTATAAACTGACCGACAGCGCGTTTACCTACGACAGCTGCGAAGCAGTGCCCGTCGATAATTGATACAAAAAACCCGCAGAACCTCGGTTAAAGTTCTAATCAAGCCTGCCCGGCGAAGCCCCCGGGCAGGTTTTATTTTCGCGGGATTTCAGGCGCCAAGGCCGTCACTGATTACTTTTTTCAGGCCGCTGCGGCTGAATTCATAGATTTCGTACCAGAAACCCTCGTAATAACTGCCACGCAGTATCAGCTCGAGTGACCCATCGCCATTGATATCGACCACAAATACAGTTTTGTAGCCACTCGGGCTGTCGGCCATACCTTCGTTGTCTTCATGATAATAGTGTTCATGCAGAACGTCGGTAACGACCTTACCATCGACGAGTCGGCGAAACAGCACCAGCGAATAAGTGTTCTCAAAAAAAACCAGGCGACTCGAATCGGCGTTACCGGCAACAATGACGACCTCTTCGCTGCCATCGCCATCGAGATCGATGCGAACCAGCTGCTCAATCTGCGGATCAGCTGAGATTTCGTTCTTTTTCAGATATCCGGCGACGAGTTCTTCGTAGGGTTTGAGACCGCCGGTCTGCAGTTTTGCAGGGCGCGGCATGCCATTGTGGCGGGAACCAACTGCCAGAAGTGTCTCGCTGGTAGCCGAGCTATCATCAAAAGCGACACTGTAGTATTCGCAGCCCTCTTCTTCATAACGCGGCGCTGAACCGGTAAGATCACTCTCTGCACCGCCAAAGCTGTATGTTTTGTAGGCCAGGCCGGCTGGAACATGGCTGGCGATGGTTTCTGCATCGACCCAGTTTCCGTTCATCCAGCCGCCGAGCAACAGATCTGCAACAACCGGAATTGTGTCGCCCGGTTTATCGGCGGCGCGCGCCGTTGCGACTGAAGAAAGGATGAACAGCACGAACAGAGCTCTGACTATCCGTAAAATACTCATTTGCAACCCTCACTAGTGGTCTGTCAAAATTGACTTTCAAGATTCAACCTTCGGTATACTGCTTTCCCGGGCTCTCGGCGGAATCTCATTCGCTACAACTCTCACCAGACGTTAGTATTGTTTAATAGCTATGGCTCTGCGTCAAAGTTGCCTGGCTCGAAGTTTCCGCGCCTGAGAAACCCGCCTGCGCCCTATATTGAGGCTTCAATAGCTACAAATTCAACTTTGACAAAGCACTAGTAATCGTTTTCCTGCGTGTAGCCACAGGATCCATCTCCCTTGCTCCCTTGCTCCCTTGCTCCCTTGCTCCGCTTCTCTCTTATCTAAAAATCTGCGTCATCTGCGCAATCTGTGGATGTATTTTTCGCTTCTTTTTTGTGCCTCTGTGCGAGATCTTCGTCGCAATTCTGTGGAAAGTTTGACCTGATGGTGGTGGAATGGTAGTATCTTGTGCACACAATATTGTATATATTAACGGGCAGACAGCCCACAGATGGAGCATAAGAATGAATAACATCTCAGGTTTGAACATGCTGCTGCTGATTGCAGCCATTATTTTATCACCTTTGCTGATCGGCTGTGGTGGCGGGAGCGGCGGCAGCAACACTGACCCGGCGACCATGGTGGCGACCCTGTGCGCCGGCACTCTGACAAAAGAGAATTCAGGTGAGCAGAATATTCTTTATGCTGCAGTCAAGGGCGCCGGCAGTGGTGTCGCGGGCTGGGTCGAAGATCAGAACGGCAAAAAAATCGCCGTACTGTCATACGTTTCGGCCGCCAATGCACAGGAAGTCACCCTGACTTCGGCCAACTATGCACTTGCCCCCGGAAAATACACTCTGCACTATACAGTTAACACTGAAACATTCTCGGTCACAAGAGATCTCAACTGGGGTGCCGCCCTGCCCCGCTTTCAAACCGCACCGGCCCCTCCGACCGTTAACAACCGGATAATTTCTGTCGGCCCTGTCTCGGTAAACTCAGGCACTGCCTCATATTACCTGAGAACGTATTCTGGGATATCTGATTTTCTGTACAGCGAATCTGCTGCGGTGCCAGGCGGGGTGCTGACTGAATATCTGCCCGCCGGCGACAATCAATACAGCATAATGGTAGTCGCTGATGTAGTCGAAAACGGGCAGACAGTTGCCACGGCACGTTACCTTTTTGCCGCCGCCAGCTATTAACTAGACTTCAGACCGATCGAGGCGGCCGATAAGTCGCAGCAGGCCATCAAGAATTGTTATCGGGTGAGGCGGGCAGCCGGGAATAAACAGATCGACCGGCAGCAACCCGGTGACACCATCGTTCTGCTGCGCATTACCCTGGAAAATTCCGCCACTGACAGCGCAGGTTCCCACCGCAACGACCAGTCGCGGCGTCGGCACTGCCGCGAAAGTGTCGAGAGCAGCTGATTTCATATTCTGCGTTACCGGGCCGGTAATCAGCAGGCCGTCAGAATGGCGCGGCGATGCGACAATTTTGATGCCGAATCGACTCAGATCGAAGACAACAGTGGTAAGAACGTTTATGTCTACTTCGCAACCATTACAGCCGCCTGCGCTCACCTGACGGAACTGGACTGACCGGCTGAACATATTTGGCACAGGAACTGCCAGCTTTATTCCGGATCCGCCGACAATCAGATCTTCACGCCTGCTCACAGCCAGACGCGGGTCGTTGGAAAATGCAAGGGCGCCGGTCGGACAGACGCGGGCGCAGGCCCCACAGAAAATACAGCGCCCAAGATCGATCTGCAGGCTGTCACCATGGATGATGGCATCGGTCGGGCATACTTCAGCGCAGCGGTTGCAGTTTTTCTGACAAAGCTCATCGCGAATAACCGGCTGGCCGCGCAGTCGATCAGGAATCGTCGGCGGCGCATCGGGATAGGCGACAGTTCGAAAACCCTGTTGTAATCTGGCGGCAAGGACTTTCAGCATTGATTTACCCTCACAGATCGAATCCGCAATAGGAAAGATTGAAACTTTTGTTGCACAGAGGAAAATCTGAGATTTCCTGGTTGCGCAGGGCCATTCCGAGGCCTATCCAGTTATGAAAAGAAGGGTCAACGACCTTATATGCCGCAAAACGGCCCTGAGAATCGGTGACTGCAGTATGGCAGATTTCGCCGCGCCAGCCTTCTACAAGAGAAACGGTCAGAGAATCGGGCCGGCAGGGCTGAGCCGGACCGGTGACGGCAATGGGGCCGGCCGGCATCGCCGGCAGCAGCTTGAGCAGAAAGCTGAATGAATCATGCATTTCATGCCAGCGTACCAGAGCCCGGGCGGCAACGTCGCCGGTCATGCCGTCATGCCATGGCCCGGTGTGAATTTTTTCTGACTGGTAGCGGCCAAGCGGAAAATCACAGCGAACGTCTCTGGCGGCACCGCAGGCGCGGGCTGCCGGGCCGACCAGACCAAGTGCGATACAGTCTTCATGCGAGACCCTGCCGGTGTTTTCGAATCTGGTCATGACCGAGGGTGAATCCCAGAGCAGCTGGATTGCGTTGGTGGTATCTTCTTTGGCCCGGTTAACAGCGTTGATAAGTTTATCAAGCCGTTCGGGAGTATCGAGGTCGAACTGCACCCCGCCGGGCTGCAGGAAACCACGGCCGAGACGGCTGCCGCAGATCAGTGCCGTCATATTGAGAAAGTCACCGCGGATTCTACCGCAGAAGGATGATGTCGGCAGATAGCCGACGTCACCCCCCAGCGCCCCGAGGTCGCCGGTGTGGTTGGCAAGGCGCTCGAGTTCGAGCCCGACCGCGCGCAGTGCCTGCGCTCTTGGCGGCACAACGGTTGATTGTAAAGCTTCGAGAATCTGACAGAAAGCAAGATAATGGCCGATGGTTGTGTCACCGGCAAGGGTTTCCATAAGATATGGTGTTCTTTTGTATGGGCCGCCGATCAGCGTTCTTTCGATGCCACGATGCTGGTAGCCAAGTGAAATTTCTAGGTGAAATACTTTTTCGCCATGGCATTGAAACCGGAAATGCCCGGGTTCGATAACTCCGGCATGGACCGGGCCGACCGCGACTTCGTGGGCTTCGCCGCCGGCAACATGAAACAGTGTCTGTGCCGGGTCGGGCCAGTCAGCGTTATGGTCGCGGTATGGTGCATGGAATCTGACAGGCCGCAGCCATGGGTGCCCGACAGGCGTGATTCCCCACTGCTCGGCGATTTCGCGCTCAAACATGTGAAACTGCGGACACTGCGGGGTAAGTGACGGAAAACTGTTCTCGACCGCGGTCGTCAAAACCGCCAGACGTTTGTCGACATCGCTGGCAAACACCGCGACCAGACGAAGTGGTTCCATGCCGAAGAAAGAACAGACACGCCAGCCCTCTGCAACAGCAGCGACAGCCTGTTGTTGAAATTCAGCGAACGCAAGGAATGGTATCTCTGAGAACGCTTTTACTCCGCCATTTTCGAGGTAGCAGGCGTTGGAAAAACTCATGGCTTACCTCCCGGAATCCACGCAGGCAAGGATGCAGCCGGAGATGTCTGGATAATGGCGGCGGCGCGCGTCAAAGCCGACTGTACGGGTTCTGGCATCCAGAGTCCAAAAACCAGAAGTATTACAAGTGGCACTGCTACCAGAAAGGCATCGAGTTTACGGGCCGGCACCGGTTCGAACGGGGCGATAGTTGCGCCGAAGGCAAGCGGAAGGGCATAGCGCAATGCTCCGATGAAGATGACGCCGGTTCCGACCAGAAACGCGACGACCACCAGCATCCGGTTGGTGTCAACCGCTGCCTTCAGAATTTGAAATTCGCTGATGAATAGTGAAAACGGTACAATGCCGATAAGCACCAGAATGCTGGCAGAAATACCGATTCCCCAGATTGGAGAGACACGCATGCTGCCTGACATTTTTTCGATGCTGTGGGTGCCGAATGCCTGGCCCAGCCGACCGGCCGCAAAGAACGCCAGCGACTTGGACAGCGAATGGTTCAGGGTGTGGAACAGGGCCGCGAAAGTGCCGAGCCCGCCAAGTCCGAGTCCAAGAGCGATTATACCGATATGCTCGACCGAGCAATAGGCGAGAAACCTTTTGATGTCATGCTGAAACAGGATAAACACGGCCGCCATCAGTATCGAAAAAATGCCAAAGCCGGTTAAAAAGCGCAGGGCCCAGCCTGAATGCCCCATGGTTTCTTCGGTTATCGGAATATAGCGCATAATGCAGTAGAGAGCAGTGTTGAGCATGAAACCCGAAAAAACTGCTGACACCGGAGATGGCGCTTTGCTGTGGGCATCAGGCAACCAGCTGTGCATTGGCGCCAGACCGGCTTTGGTGCCGTAGCCGACTAATGCAAAAATAAACGCAGCCTTTACCAGAGCCGGCGAAAGAAAGGCGGTATTTGCCATGAGATTGGTCCAGAGAAGGGCCTGGTTCGGATCGAGCGGCAGATCTTTGGCGGCAAGGCGCATCAGCATGGTGCCGAGAAAGGCGAAGCCGATGCCGACCGAACAGATCAGCATGTATTTCCAGGTGGCTTCGAGAGAATCGCGTGAAACACGGACACAGACCAGAAAAGACGTCAGCAGGGTCGTAGCTTCCATACCCACCCACATGATGCCAAGATTGTTGGAAATAAGCACCAGCAGTATGGCCGCCATGGCGGGGCTCCATAGGCCGGCAAAGGTTTTTGCCTGCTTAACGCTCAATTTTTTCTCACGCATTTCTTCGCCAAAATAAACCAGCGCAAAAAGCGAACTCAGACAGAAAACAATCAGCATGACCACGAGGTGCCAGGCAGACAGTGCATCGAGAAAAAGCCAGTCGCTGAAGGCAAAAAGCCGCCCGTGCGTGAAGGTCATGAATATTGCGTAACAGCCAACCATGGCAGTCATAAAAACGCCGGTGATCGATATCTGCAGTGCTGTGCGCTGAGATGAAGAAAACTGCGACAAGATACCTGCCATAACCGGAATCAAAAGCATTAAAACGAACATCATCCCGCTGGCCATGAACATTTATCCCTTCAGGTGCGTGAGTTTTCGGGTATCAATATTATGAAAAGCTCTGTTCATGAAACGAATGAGCACCGACCAGATGAGAACGGCAACCAGAATATCGAGCAGGGCGCCAATTTCAACAAGGAACGGCGCATAATACAGGGTGCCGACGCCAAGCATGAACGTGCCGTTTTCCATGACCAGAAAGCCGATTACCTGGCTGATAGCATTTCTCCGGCTGATAATAAGAAAGAGGCCGCTGAAAATCGAAAACAATGTCGCGGGCAGAACCAGCCTTGACATGTCGTTGCCCGGCAGAGGAATACGCTCACCCAGCCACAACGAAGCAATAAAGGCGAGCAGCCCGATGATGGTCGAAGCGATGAAGCCGACATAGGGGTCTGCTTCGCGATTTGAATGAACAGTATTAACCAGCTTGAAGAGCAGAACCGGAAAAACGATGCCCTTCAGAGCAAAAGCGGTTGCGCCGACCAGAAAAACATCTGGAGCCAGATGTGCCCAGCGCGACAACAGCGCGAAAACGCCGAGAAGCATGCCCTGAATGCCTGTCCAGGAGACGAGCGATTCAATGCGACTGGTAGCGAGAAGGCGCAGGTTG
>CAZMWO010000033.1:12171-15787 GCA_964569565.1 uncultured bacterium
CAGGCCCGACAGCTTGGGGCCCACCAGCGCCACCAGGTTGGTCAATACCACCAGAATAATCAGTAGATCGAGCACAGATAAAACCTTTCTGCCTTATTGAATGAGAAATCCGATTATCGTAAAAACGCAGGCCCCGACCAGAAGCTGAGGCACTTTGCACATTCTGAAACGTGCCATGGTCGATTCTATGATTCCGATCAGAATTGCCAGCGCAGCCAGGCCGGCGAGCATCGCCAGAAGATCGACTGCCATATTTCCAGTTCGAACCGGCAGCGAAAGGCCGATGATCAGAGAACCCAGAATCCACATTTTCAGAGATGATGCATATTCGATAAACCCCAGGTCCACGCCGCCGTGATCGAGAATCATGACTTCATGAATCATGGTCAGTTCGAGGTGTGTTGTCGGGTCGTCCACCGGGATACGCGAATTTTCGGCGAGGAAAACGAGAAACAGACCGGCAATAACCAGAGCCAGAGTTGGCGCACTGCTCTGCCAGATTTCGGGTGTGATTTCGTGCATCATCGGAGTCAGAGAAAAACTGCCGGCCTTGCGCGCGGCAGCAGCCAGGCCGAAAAGCATTGTCGGCTCAGCCAGAGCCGAGAACGTCATTTCCCGGCTGGCACCCATGCCTTCAAAGGCGCTGCCGGTATCCATGGCGGCCAGCACTGTGAAGAAACGCCAAAGACCGAGCAGATAAACGACGAGAATCAGGTCCCCCTCGAAAAAAACACAGGCATGCAGATTACCAAGCGGTAGAAAGAACAGGCACAGGATACAGATGGCAAGACCCAGGACCGGCCCGGCAAGAAACAGCCAGGTTGTCGTTTCACTGTAAACCGCGCCCTTGCGCAGCAGTTTGGCGAGATCGTAATAGGGCTGCAACAGTGGTGGGCCCCGCCTGCCGGCAAAGCACGCCTTGGTTTTGTTGATGATGCCGCGAAGCAGCGGAGCAAGAATCAGAGCCAGCAACGGGTGAAAAAGACTGATCATGTTTACAACAACCCCAGAATCAACAGCATCAGAAGAGTAACTGCGATAAAAAGAACGCTCAACTGAACCACGCCATTCTGTATCCAGATGAGTCGGTGAAGGTTGTCGGCGACGAAACTGAAGAGCGGCGAAAACATTTTTGCGGAGAAAAGGTCGTCGGTATGGCTTGCAAACGATGCCTTCTGCGGAAAGTAACCTTCTACACCTTTGATATGACTTTCAGTCTGCAACACGGCATGAAAAAGATCGGTTAACGGCTGGGCAAAAGAAGAACCGGTATATTGCATCGTCGCGGCGGGTCTGGCGTAACCACAGCCCCAGGTAACGGTCTGCCCTGTCGCACGGTCTCTCAGCAGTCGTTTGCGCAGCAGAATTACCAGGCCGCAACCAATCAGCAGAACCGGGATGCTGCAGCAGATAATCGTAAGCGGAACAATGGCCTGCGCAAAAATACCAACGAAATCGGTTGTGGCAGCGAATTGTGGATTCACCTGCAATATCCGGCCGGCCGCCGGTATAAAAAAAGGACTGGCTATGGCGATAAGCAGGCAGAGCATTGCGAGAGCCAGCATCGGAATTTTCATGGCCGGCCCGACTTCGCAGGCCTGAGAGGCTGCCTGGCTGCGCGGGTTTCCCAGAAACACGACGCTGAAAGCCTTGGCAAAGCAGGCAGCAGCCAGCCCGCCGATGAGAGAAAGCCCGAGAATCAATAGCAGGCCGGGCGCGGTCAGGGCTGCTGTACCATGCATTACCGCGAGAAAGGCTGCGAGAAAAATCAGGAATTCGCTGATAAAACCGTTGAAGGGCGGCAGACCACAGATCGAAACGCAGCCAACCAGGAAGCTGGCTCCGGTCCAGGGCATTTTTTTCAGCAGGCCGCCCAGGCTGTCGATGTCACGCGTGCCGGTCTGGGCAACAACAGCCCCTGAACCAAGAAACAGCAGGCCTTTGAACACGGCATGGTTCAACACATGCAGCAGTCCGCCGGTAAAGCCGAGAACGGCTACCGCAGCGTTGTGGTTGCTGAGGCCGAGCAGGCCAAACCCGATGCCAATGGCGATTATACCTATATTTTCGACACTGTGGTAAGCGAGCAGTCGTTTGAGATCATGCTGCGAAAGAGCGAACAGAACTCCGAGAATGCCTGATACCAGGCCGATGAGCAAAATAGTCCAACCCCACCACCATTGAGGCGGGCCGAGATAGAACAAAAGGCGCAGCAGGCCATATATGCCGGTTTTGATCATCACGCCTGACATAAGAGCAGAGACATGACTCGGAGCAGCGGGATGTGCTTCTGGAAGCCACACATGAAGCGGAATAAAACCGGCCTTGGTGCCAAAACCGATTATGGCAAGCAGGAACAGGGCGTCTCTGGTCGCTGCCGGCAATTCGGCTGCTTTGGCGAATGAGGCGAAGTCAAGCGACCCTGTCTCTCTGGCAAGCAGCAGAAACATCACGACAAGAAATCCGGCACCAATGTGTGAGGCAACCAGGTAAACCAGGCCGGCATGGCGCTTTTCTTCTGCGTGACCGCCCATGACGACCAGAATGAAAGACGAAATCACGGTCAGTTCCCAGGTCAGCATAAAAAACAGCCCGTTGGCGGCCAGAACGACCAGTATCATACTGGCCCACAAAACATGAAAGCACAGCCATGATATCCAATGGTTGTTGTCTTCGTGCGAACTCAAAAGATATTCTGAGCCAAAAATTGCGGTAAGCACGCCAAGACCGAGAATTGGCAGCAGAAAAAAGGCGGCAAGAGGATCGAGTTGCAGGGTTAAAGATCCGAAGGGCATTTCCCAGGGGATATCAAGCAAAAGACTGCCACTGCCGGCAAGAACCTTCAGACAGGGTATAATTCCGAGAACTCCGGCTATAGTGGCCATTCCAGCCGACCACATCGCACAGATTTTCGGGTTCGCTCTGATCAGCAGCGCCCCAAAACCGGCAAGCGAAATACACCCCACGGAAGCGACAAGTAATAACATACCGCTCTCCAACCACGACCTTATGGTTACGTTCTACCACTCGCCAATCGGGGTGTCAATCAAATCGAAGTTGATAGGAGCTAATCTTTCTGCAGGGCTGGTTCTCTGACGGGATCAACCCAGTACCAGGTGAAGCGCAATTCGTCAGAATGGCGATATTCCTGAGACAACCGTTGCGGAGCCGCAGCTATCTCATGCCCGGCGGCAACTGTTGCCGACTGTCGGCCCTGCCTTACCAGCGCACTTCCTTTAACTACGCACAGCCTGGTCAGAACCGGATTGGTCTTTACCACAAGCACGGCGTTGGCAAATTGAGCAGTAAGGTGGGCTGTAGTGAGCGTTACAGTATCGGAGCCTGTTTTAAAGCCTGCCAATCCCTGACGCAGCTCGTATCCAGGTCTGTCGGTCAGGGCCAGAATAGTCTCCTGCTTCAGCCTTACTTCGGTTTCGCCTGCGTTAAAAAAACACTGACCGTCAACAAAAGTGATCAGACTGGTAGAAAACGGCAACAGATGCTGACCGGCGGTTGCTTCGTAAGGCTCTTTGTCAGAACTGTTGATAAAAACACGGCCATCTACAAAAGCAAGTCGCATTTCCAGCGAATGACTCTGCGAAAAAAGCTGCAAAGG
>CAZMWO010000034.1:0-230 GCA_964569565.1 uncultured bacterium
TCAAAATGGGGATTGAATGGATTATACTCTAATTGCATCGACCGGATGTTGAAGTTTTATTATAGCCCGATAAAAAAAAGAACTGCCGGGCAGTTCTTTTTTAAGGTCAGACTATATTTCCGGGTTCAGCTGCGGTGCAAATGCTCCCAGCTCAGTACGCACGAGGTAAAGTGCCAGTGGTCGTCTTCAGAAATCTCACGGCCTGAGGCAATTTTTTTGGAAATACGCTC
>CAZMWO010000034.1:240-15776 GCA_964569565.1 uncultured bacterium
CATTCCCGCTGCTGTGAAGCATATAAAGACACCAGTTCTGTCAGTGTAGGCGGTTCAGCCGGCGCAGGGGGCACGACTTTAAGGACGGGTTTCTGCACGACTTCATGACCGGCAACACTGTTATGCGAATCAGTGTGTTCATCAAACATCTGGTTAACATTCGGCACAGCTACGGAGTTACTCATTGCTACCTCTTCTGATATCACTGCCAGGGTGACGCAATTATATGGATAAAGACCTTGGATATGCAAATGGCGAATATTTTCTCAATCCTTATCTCATGCGCCTTTTATACAAAAAACATACTCGAAACTCGCTGAACAATACAAAAAACAACTTTTTTCAGTGCCCTTTGCACGGTGCACAATACTGCTGCCTGAAAATTCGATCAGACAGCTATCAGCTGATCAAAAATTTTTCTTCAGGAACTTCTTCGGAATAGAAAGTTTTGAGAGCAGACTGCAGCTGCAGCTGAATATGCTGACGCAAAGCCGTGCGAGCCGAGGCGACCGCCTTGCGATGCCGGCTCACGACCTTGTCAGGGTCCACTTCGGGGTCGTCATAATTCTTCAATGAACTGTTTTTTTTCAACCAGCTCCTGATGTCGTCCATGTTTCACCGCCTGTTTGTGGGATGTTACGACAACATATCGGAAACAAACGCCGGTTTGTTGACATAAAAAACCCGCCCGCGACAACTTGTCGGGGCGGGTCTTTAAAAACGGATCAGAGCGAAAGAACTTTTTCCTGCGGCTCCTGGAGGGGAAGTGTCCAGTCAAACGGATCTTCGATCTCGCCATACTGAATGCCACGCAGAGTATCGAACAACTGTTGACTGACCGGGCCGACATTGCGGTTGTTCACGACATAGTCGTTTTCCTTGAACTGCAGACTGCCGACCGGAGAAATGCTGGCGGCAGTGCCGGTACCGAATATCTCTGTGATCGAACCGGTGGTGATGCCCCCGATTACTTCATCAATAGAGATTTTGCGTTCTTCTGCACGCAACCCGAGCATCGAAGCCAGTCTCAACACACTGTCACGGGTCACCCCGGCAAGAATACTGCCGTTTAGCTGCGGAGTTACCAGCTGGTTACCGTTGAAAACAAAGAAAATATTCATGGCGCCAACTTCTTCGATATAGCGGTGTTCAGCACCGTCGAGCCAGAGAACCTGCGCGCAGCCTTTTTTGCGGGCGACGCGACCGGCAAGAAGGCTGGCAGCATAGTTGGCGCCGGTCTTGGCCTCGCCCAGACCGCCTTTTGCCGCTCTGGTAAGCTCATCTGAAACGAACAGACTGACCGGGCTGAAGCCTTCCTGATAATATGGGCCAACCGGGCTCAGAATCACGCAATATACGTAAGAAGAAGAAGCGCGCACGCCAAGAGCCTTATCAGTAGCAA
Organism: uncultured bacterium; assembly: GCA_964569565.1. Lineage (GTDB taxonomy): Bacteria > Muiribacteriota > Ozemobacteria > Ozemobacterales > Ozemobacteraceae > Rifleibacterium. The sequence goes on from CAZMWO010000034.1 coordinate 1,643, forward strand.
ACATGAAAGGTCTTATGTAAAGCGCGGCGCCTTTACTGTCTGGCACCCATCTTTTTTCGATATTCACCAGAGCAAAAATGCTTTCAAGAAAATCATTTTCGAGAAAATGCGGCATGCACAACCGGTCAGCCGAACGATTGAAGCGCTTGGCATTCATCTCAGGCCGGAAAAATCTGACAACTCCATCTTTGCCCTTGAATGCCTTGAGGCCTTCGAAGATTTCCTGGGCATAATGCAGAACGAGAGACGACGGATCGACTTCGAAAGGCCTGAATGGGCCTATCTGCGGGTTTGCCCAACCTTCTTCCTCGGTGTAATCCATGGTGAACATGCGATCGGTAAAGAACTTGCAGAAGCCCAGCTTGCTTGTATCTGTAATCAGGGGCTTGAGGTCGCTATCAGAGACAGGGTGAACAGCGATTTTCATAACCTTTCCTTCCTTGCGTTTGATCTGGCATAGGCACTTAATGCAAAACACACCAAAGGCCATTATAAGACTTATTTTGAACGCGAGGCAAGCAATTTCACCCTTGTTTTGACAAATGCGTAAAAAAAGGCGCTGATGCTGCCGATAGGGCTTAAAAAAACCAGGCAGGCAAATCATGATCGAAATAACAGCTTTTGGAATGCTGGCGGAAAATGCCGGCGCCAGCATCGAGTTTTATCGCAGAGTTCTCGCACTTGAGCGTGTGATGCGCGTCAAAGATTACAACCAGATGACTCTGCTGCGTATCGAAAGCCCGCGTGTCGAGATCGAACAGACCTGTATCGAGATCATCGATCGCCCGAACCGGCCTTACAGCAACACCCGACAGCGACTGCGGCTGATCTGCGACCTCACCGAAACCAGCAAAGCTCTCGCACAGGCGGGCATAGAGGTCGGCAAAAACCACGAATTTACCGACATCAACGGGGTTTCATGGCAGCTCAGCGAACAGCTTAACCGCCGTCTCGACAGCTGAACAGGCAGTCTTTCACCAGCTGCAGCGTGGCCGGCAGAACTCCCCGGTTTTCCCTGAGAACCCTGTCAGCATTTACCACCATCTTTCCGGCCAGATCCTTATCGGTCAGAACCCGGTCGATCGCGATTCCGGTGGCGACAGCATCATCACAGCCGAGCATGGCTTCGGCCGCCTTGAGTTCTTCGACCAGATCAGCAAAATTGCGGCAGTTAGGCCCCATCAACAGCGGAACCGACTGCTGAATGACCTCGAGCGGGTTATGCCCGCCCACATCGCCGACAAGGCTGCCACCGACAAAAGCAACCCCGGCCAGCGCATAAACAGCCGCCAGCTCGCCCATGGTGTCGAGAAGCATCAACTGAGAAACTGTCAGACCAACGCTGCGCCGACAACTGGTGATCCCTGCCGACTGTAGCTTCTGCTGCCAATCTTCTGCCAGAGCCGGATTGCGCGGAGCCAGAATTATGGCACGGCCGCGGCCGGCCTGAGCACGAAGCACCGGCAGGAGCAGGTTGAATTCTGCGGGATGCAGAGAACCGATAACCAGAGTCTGACGGCCGGCGATCCATTCTTTGATGGAAGTCAGATCGACGCTGCCCGGTGCTACAGTCAGATCGGCCTTCATATTGCCAAGAACCCTGATCGAAGAAGGGTCTACCCCTACCGACCGCAGGCGCACGGCATCGCTTTCGCTCTGAACCGCAAACAGTGTATAGGCACCAAAAACCAGTTCCGCCAGCCCGGCAAAATTTTGATAAAAGTCGGCGATCTTGCTGCTGATACGGCCATTGATCAAAAACAGAGGCAGCCGGCGCAATCGGCACTGCGTCGAAAACTCAGGCCAGAAGTCAGTTTCACAGACAAAAACCGCAGTCGGCTGCCAGCGCGCAAAAGCGCGATGCATGCTCAGCTGCGTGTCAAGCGGGAAATAGGCGGCCAACAGGCCACGCCGACGGGCCCCGGCAATCACATCAGGGTGAGTACTGGTAAAAACTGTCTGATAATCAGGAAATTCCCGCTGCAGACCGGCAGCAAAACCATAAGCGACCATGGCCTCACCCATTGAAACCGCATGAATCCAGAAAACGCGCGGGTTTTTACTGCGTGGCACCTGACCAAGATAATCAGTAAAACCTTCTTTTACCCGGCGACTGCAGGCCCCAAGCAAGGGAACGGCGGCAGCCGAGGCAAGCCCGGCCAGGCCGAAGCTCACACGATAGAGCGCGAGCGCGGCCTGAGCGCGCCAGCTCAGTCTTCCGGCAAAAGGCCTGCCATCAGCTCCCATAACGAGGTTCTCCATGATACATCTGGCCGTTTTTAAGTTTTTCGGCAGCCAGCCAGCCCTCATGTCGCGGCTTGAAGCGGTCATAAAACCACAAATACTGCTCCGGGTGCTGCAAAATAAGCTCTTCCATCCAGCGTGCCACAGCCAATGTCCGGGCGATAACGCGCCCGTTGTAGTCGCCGGGCCGGTCTTCATTTATCGGCGGCAGAAAAGCGGCATCGAACACCGGCGACAGGCCCCGCCGTAAAGAATACAGCGGCAGAACGCCGGCGCCAGTTTTCAGGCTCCAGTTAGCGGGCCCGGCCGGCATGCTGACCCAGTGCCCGAGAAAATTCATGTAAACTCCGTTGCGCGAGCCATCCTGGTCGCCGATCATGCCAAGAATCTCGCCGTTTTTGAGGGCACGCAAAGCTCTGATACCACCGCGGTCGCGGTCATGCAGAACTATGCCCGAATATGCTCTGAAGTGGTCGAGCAGCCCGCCAATTTCGTCTTCTTTCTGGGCCAGATAAAAAGAATTGAGCGGATAACCGGCCTGCACGATTGCGGCGCCGAGGATTTCCCAGTTCCCGATGTGCGGCAGTACCAGAATCACCCCCCTGCCCTTCTCGAGTTCACGGTCGATGATGTCACGACCGCGCAGAATAACCGTCTCACCCGGCAAAGACCGGCTCAGCACCGGAAAACGCAGCACCTCGTAAGCGACCAGAGAAAAATGCAGAAAAGCGCGGCGCACGATTTCGCTTACCGGCTGTGGCGGCTGACGATGCATGCGAAAATAAATGCGATCGATACAGTTTTCGATACGGCGCCTCTCGTTATGCCAGGCCTGCCAGGCGACAATACCCATGGCCGCTGCCAGCGCCCGCCCCGGCTTTTCCGGCAGACGGCAGAGAATGTGCGAACAGGCGATAACCGTCTTTTTAAGGTAAGCCAGCCCCGACATGATTTTCAGCCTGCCGAACGGCCATCGAGCATATCGACAACCATGGCGGCAACGCGTTCATGCGCCCCAGGCTCGCCGAGGTGCGCGACGACATCGGCAAAATCCTGTTTCTGCTGATTGTAGGCCGCTTCCGATTCGAGCAGTTCAAAAGCTTTTTCGGCAAGCTTTTCAGGAGTAAGATCGTGTTGAATAAGCTCAGGCACTGCCATGCGATTGATAATGATGTTCGGCAGGCCGATAAATTTGGGCAGATGGTAGAAAAGCCGCGCCTGAATCTCGGTAAAGACCGATACGCGATAGCAGATGACCATGGGGGTGCCGACATAACTGGCCTCGAGAGTAGCAGTGCCAGAACTTATCAGCAGCAGGCGTGACAGGCGCATGAGATCGTAAATCTGCCCTTCGGCGAGGGTAACCGGAATGCCGCTGGCAGCAAGCTGATTACGCAAACACTGTTTGGAAACTCCAAACACTTCGCTGTTTTCGGTCTTGATGACCGGCACCACGAACTGGTATTGCGGGTATTTCTGATGGATCAGCCGGCCGGCCTTAAGCATTACCGGCAGCAGCTGGTCAAGTTCGCTGCGCCGCGAGCCCGGGCACAGTCCGATCACCGGTCTGGTCGGATCAAGACCGTATTTGGCACAGGTTTCGGCCGGGGTCATGCCAGGCTTGGCATGGTCGAGCAGCGGATGCCCGACAAACTCGACATTAGCGCCGGCAGCGCGATAAACTTCATAGGTCGAAGCAAAATTGGCGGCCACACGAGTTATCGAGCCGGCGGCATCTGTAACACTGGCCGGATCTGTAGCGAACTTGCTGGGCGGAAAATAATAGAGGGTCGGTATGCCAAGTTTGTTGGCAGCATGCACGAGACGCATGTTGAACCCCGGGTAATCAACGAGAATGAGCAGGTCGGGCCGGTTGTCGCGCATGAAACGCTTAAGCCGCGAAAGCACCAGCAAAAGGCGGGGCACCTGCTTGATCGCCTCGATAAGGCCAATGGCAGCCCAGTTGCTGCTGTCGAAAAGAAGCTTTACATCGCGATTGGCGGTCTGAATGCCGCCAACGGCATATATATCAAGATCACCGCACTGTTTGAGCACGTCGATCAGCGAAGCTGCGTAAAAGTCACCGGAAGTTTCGCCGGCCACTATCAGCAGCTTCTTTTTTTCGTGCACCTGCAGATTCAATTTATGCCACCTGTTTTCTCGATTATACAACTATTGAGGCGTCCTGATGCAAGATATTCACGCGCGTCGGCCTCGCATGCCATTATACGTTGCCCGATAAGATCGCAGCCTTTCTGTATGCTGATTTCAGGAGCAATCGTAAATGGTTCTCCCGAAACCATGACCGCCCTGCTGCCCGGCAGCGGAATTTCGGTGTGATCCCAGTTGTTAAGGGTAATACAACGCGAATAACCGACTCCGACCGGCACCAGCAGAGCACCAGTCTTTTGCGCCAGCAGCGCCGCACCCGGTTTAACCTCATGGCGCGGCCCACGTGGACCATCGACGGTAATGGCTCCGATAAGTCCAGATTTCAAAAGGCGCATCATCTCAAGCAGACCACGCATACCGCCACGTGAAGACGAGCCCCTCACACACTTATAACCCAGGTTGTAGAGTATCCTGGTTAGCAGATCGCCGTCTTCAGAAAGCGATGTCATGATAACCACATTGCGGCGGCGATGGCAATATATCGTAGTCAGCAAAGATGCGTGCCAGGCTACTATAACTACCGGCCGGCCATCCCGGCACGCCTTGATAAAACGGTTGAATGTCGGCCGTTCGATCATCACCAGTCGCGATAAAGACAGAATCAGCGCCGCCCCGCCAAAAGCCTTCAGCTTCATGGCAGCGACCCGGAAAGGATCGTTCCAGCGACCATCAGAGAGACGCATAGAGCCATACAGTGTATCGAGGTCACGTTGATCTATTGTCTGATTGAGCTTCTGCATCACATCGCCACCTGTTCGGAAAACTGCGAGCGATAAAGCTGCGAGTAAAGACCCTGCTGCCCGAGCAACTGGTTGTGAGAGCCGATTTCGACGATCTCACCCTTCTGCAGCACCAGAATCTTGTCGGCATTGACTATGGTCGAGAGGCGATGCGCAATCATAAAAGTAGTGCGATTGCTCATCAGGCGGCTGAGAGATTCCTTGATCAGGTTTTCGGTTTCGGAGTCAAGGGCACTGGTAGCTTCATCGAGAATAAGAATTCCGGGATCTTTCAGAAATGCGCGCGAAAGCGCAATTCGCTGCCCCTGCCCGCCCGAAAGATTGACGCCGCGTTCACCCAGAATCGTATCGTAACCTTCAGGCTGCGCCATGATAAAATCATGGGCATTTGCCAGCCTGGCGGCCTCGACAATTTCTTCGTGCGTCGCATCGAGCCTGCCGAACCTGATATTGTCTTCAATTGTGCCTGAAAAAAGGAGGGTCTCCTGCGGAACCATTGCGATAAAACGCCGCATAATCGCGGTACTGAGCTTTTTAAGATCGACGCCGTCGATCTTGACTACTCCGGAAGAGGGGTCGAAAAAGCGCGGAATCAGATTGATGAAGGTCGTTTTACCGGCGCCGGAAGGACCTACCAGAGCCACGACTTCGCCGGGAGCGACCTTGATGTTGACATTGCGCAGAACCGGCTCATTATTGTTATAAGCGAAAAAAACGTCACAGAATTCGACTTCGCCCCGACAGTTCGTCATTTCGAGCGCATCTGCCGCCTCTTCGACGTCGACCGGGGCGTCGATTATTTCAAAAACCCGCTCGCCGGCACCAACCGACTGCGAAATCACATTACTCATCTTCGAAAGATTCTTTATCGGCACAAAAAGACCGACAAGCGCAGTCAGAAAGCTTATCAACTGGCCAGCATCGAGATTTCCCCTGATTACTTCATAACCGCCATACCAGAAAATTATGGCAAGACCGCAGGTATTGATGAACTCAATGATCGGCGTTGTCGCGGCGTTGATGCGGCCGCCGCGCATAGTTTCGGCAAAATTGGCTCCGTTGGCCTGTTCAAAACGATCCTTGACGAATTCTTCAAGAGTGAAAGACTTTACCACCTTAACGCCGGTTATGAATTCCTGCAGAACCGTCGACAGATCGCCAATTCGGCTCTGCATGCGCGAACCGATCTTTTTCATCTTGCGCGAGAACTTGTTGATCAGAGCACCGATGAACGGAATGATGACGATCGAAATGACCGCCAGCTTCCAGTGCAGATAGAAGATATAGAAACAGAAGCCGACAAATGCGATAAAATCACCGATCAACGATGTAAAACTGGCCAGCAGGTTCTGCAGAATCAGAACATCGGCGGTAACACGGCTCATCAGCTGGCCGGTGCGCTGTTTTTCGTAATATGACAGCGACAGCCGCAGCAGGCGGTCAAAGCAGGAAGTGCGGATGGTGCGCAGAATGCTCTGCGAAACGTAGTGCATCAGATAGCCCCTGACGAAATCGGCGACACCCTTCAAAAACATCACTATCACCAGGGCGAGGGCGATCCAATGCAGGGCTGAAATATCGCGGTTGACCAGAACGTCGTTAACCACGCTCTTCATTATCCAGGCCGGGAAGATGGTGCAGACAGCCACCATGGCACTACAGATAATACCAAGCGCCAGAGCCGCCTTGTAGTCGCCGAAATAGCTGAGAATGCGTTTGAAGGTTACCATCAGCGTCTCAGCTCCTGTATTCTGGCGGCAATGTGTGCGGCCACCCGGCAACTGGCTCCGGGCTCACCCAGACTTCTGCGCACGAGGTCGAGATCTTCACGCATTTTTGCCTGGCGCTGCGGGTCGTTGAGAATGGCAAGCGCCTCATCTGCGATCAATGACGCCTTGAAATCACCCCTGATGAATTCGGGAACGATACGGCGACCGGCAATAACATTGGGCAAACCGATATGCTCAGCCTGAATGACGAACTTCGAAATAAGTGAAGTCAGCCAGTTAACCCGATAAACCACGACCATGGGCGTACCGATGATTGCCGATTCGAGAGTGGCTGTACCGGAGGCGACCAGACACAGATCAGAAACCGCGATAGCATCGTAAGTCTGGCCACGCAACATGGTTATGGGGAGGTTGCGGCCCTTGAGATGCGGCAGTATAAGCGAATCATCTATCGCTCCAGCCACCGGCAGCAGGAATCTCGTCGCCGGCCGCTTCTGCAATATAAGTTCGGCGGCATCGAGCAGTTCGGGGAGTATGTAATATATCTCCTGGGTGCGGCTACCGGGAAGAAGACTGATAAGGCTGTCGGCATCGCCCTTAAGTGCCGGTCTGAGGTCTTCGCTGGCACCGGAGGGTTTGGCAAAACCGATCAACGGGTGGCCAAACCAGTTTACCGTGGCGCCGGCACGTGCCCAGATATCAACTTCGAACGGAAACACGACAACCGCTTCGTTGATCAGACGGGTGATCTTTTCGACCCGACTGGCGTGCCATGCCCACACCTGTGGGCAGATGTAATAAAGCACATGAATATTCAGTGTACGCGCAATTTCAGCAACACGCTGGTTGAAGCCGGGGTAGTCGATGAGCACGATCATGTCGGGTCTGGTTCGTGTCAGCCAGTTTTTTACATCTTTCAATATGCGTGCCAGATGACGAATGTTTTTGATTACCTCGACAAAACCTATTACCGCGAGCTCGTCACTGCTGTGAATGCAATTCATGCCGGCAGCCTTCATCATCGGTCCACCGATGCCATCTATCTTGACATCAGGCGCGACCTGCCTGAGATGGTTGATGACCAGAGACCCGTGCAGGTCTCCGCTCTGCTCGCCGGCAAGAAAAAAGATGCGCCCGGAACGCTTCAGATCATTCACGCAACGCGCTCCTTTCGCATGGCAGCAGCCAGTGCAACCGTCAAAAGGATCAGTGAAGTCGAAGCGAACGTGCGTTTTTCTGACTGCAAAGCTTCGCGCAGCGTGAAATTTGCTGCCCCATCAAAGCGGCCGACGGCTTCGATTGTCGGAATGAAGGCAGGCACAGCTTCGCGATAGCAGCGATGGGCTTCAGGAAACTTTTCTGCAAGAAAGCCTTCTTCGTAAGGTATCATCGTTGAAAACTCCACCAGATAGAACAGTGCAACCACCATCGCAAACAGGGCATTACCTGAAACGACCATGAAACCGAGAATCTTGATGAAGTTGGCGAGATACAGCGGGTTGCGGCAATGCGAGTAGGGCCCTGAGGTAATCAGGCGCTCAGCACAGATCTCACGGGTGCGGGTCTTGGGGCCGATATGCATGAGACCCCATATCCTGAGGCTTTCGCCGAGCACAATCAGCGGCAGGCCGATTAACCAGCCAGACAGTCTTGGTCTGGCGCAACCGGCCATGGCCAGAACCAGAGGCACCGGCAATTTATCGCGCCAGACAAAAAAGAAATGTCCCGTTCGTTTGATAAAACCCATCTGATTAACTGTTTCAGCGGCGGGCGGGAAGATTATGCTTAACCTGTTCAAGAATTTCTACGGCAACTTCAAGGGCATTCTTACCGTCTTCAATGGTTACCAGAGGCTTTTTACGTTCCTTGATGCAGGAAATGAAGTGGCCAAGCTCAAGGCGAAGCGGTTCAGCCTTGTGAACTTCGAGTTCTTCGCGAATTATCTTTTCTTCGAGATTCGATTTGCGACGCAAGGTTATTGCCTGATTGGCGTAATCAAGCGAGCAGTATTTGTCGAGTTCGAATATGCGCAATTTTCTGATGCGCTCCTCGCTGATGCGGGATGCAGTGAGATTGGCAATGCAACCGTTTTCAAAAACGATATGGGCATTGGCAATATCTTCGTTATCGGTGAGAACAGGTATGCCGACCGCATCTATATGCCTTATCGGTGACCTCACCAGCGAGAGAACGATATCGATGTCGTGAATCATCAGATCCTGAACAACCCCGACATCCTGTACGCGCGGCGAAAACGGGCCCATGCGCTGACATTCGATGAACCGCGGACTGTCGCAGAGAGACTGCAACTTGAGAATGGCTGCGTTAAAGCGCTCTACATGGCCAACCTGCAGGGTAAGCTGCTTTTTCCCGGCAAGCGAAACCAGGTCGTTGGCTTCATCGAGCGTCTTTGTACAGGGCTTTTCAATAAATGTATGCACGTTGCGCTCAAGAAAATATCTGGCGATCTCATGATGAAGAACGGTTGGCACCACGACAGTAACGGCATCGACCCGGCCTTCCAGCTCACGATAATTATTATAGAAAGGCACCGAATATTTGTCTGCCAGCTCGCGGCCGGCTTCATTCACGTCACAGATACCAACCAGCCGGGCACCTTCGATTTCGGTCAAAAGCCTGGCGTGGTGCTGGCCAAGATGTCCTACTCCGATAACGCCGATCTTAACTTCCTGAGTGCTCATAGTTACCTCTTATAATCACAATCTATAACGATCCGTCAGATGACCATAATGGCAATGCCGGCTATGTCGGCCATGGCAATAACCTCTTCGCGGTCGAGAAGCAGAGTTTTCATTTCTTCAAAAGCCAGACAACGGGCACGCGCTTCGATGAGTGTTCTGATAGTGTCTAAACCTACAGTGGGAATGTCGAAGCGCATGTCCTGCTTTGGTCTGGCCACCTTGACAACTGTGGCATCGCCATTGCCGAGCTGACAACCGCGCAAAATGGCCTTGTCAGTGCCTTCAATCGCCTCAACGGCCAGAATGGCACGATTCTTAACCACCACTGTCTGCCCGATATCAAGCCCGGCAATCTGTTTGGCGATATCATAACCATATCTGATGTCGAGCATTTCTTCATCTGACGGATGGCGGCGGGTCAAAATCCCTTTTTCCGGGAGCAGAACCGAAAGATAGGTCGTCGAATCGCAGACGTGTATGCCTTCAGCAATAAATTCTTCGGCCAGAGTGCGCAGCAAAGCGTCGTCATTGCGAATCGGCGTCTTTTCGAACACCTTCATCAGCCTTGCATCAGGCCGGATGCGCTCAAACATCAATGTTTTGGTAATTTTGCCGGCCATGACCAGTCTTTCGATACCGGCATTGAGAAAGGTGTCGATCATGCCCTGGAGCTCACCGACATGGAACCAGTGAATCTGGCTGACCAGCTTCTCGAGTTCAGGCGATGTTTCTTCGCGGATAGCCACGGCAACGACCTCGTTACCGCCAAGCTTTGCCGCCTGTGCGAAATAAATGGGGAACCGTCCGTTCCCGGCAATCAAACCTATACGTGACACGTTACTCCCTCGCTTTTCTGCTCCGGGTGGTTACAACCGAACCGGAACCGAGCATGGTGCCAAGATTATATCATGAATTGGCAAAAAAAGCCGCAGAATCTGGCATTTTTTTGCTACAATCGCAAGATTCTGTTAAATTTCGGATAAATTGGCCGGCTGCATCAGGAATCAATCTTCATCCTGCCCGGCATCTGAATCGTCTGCCTGCGGTTCGTCATGGTTGTCTTGTTCTGTCGATGTCACCGGGGCAGCACCACGTTCATCGCGGCGCCGACTATCATTCTGACCGGCATTATCATTGCGGGGAGCAGAATCAGAGCGTTTCTTCTTCTTACCGGAACCTGGCGGATTAAGGTTCTTGAGAAGAATGCTGAGATCAGGCTCACCTTCGCCCGGCAGTCTTATCCACCAGAGGTTACGACCGGTCGCCTGGTCTTTGCGGCCGCAGACCTGGTCAAGAGCATAATGCACCTTTCGGCGATCGATAAAGCTGAGTAGAATCTTGCTGGTAATGTAATTTATGTCCATGACCCTGGCAGTTTCGCTGCCGACGACAATCTCAGCGTTCAGCTTGGGAAACTTGCCATGGAAAGAGGCATAATACTCATGTTCGTGCGCCAGACAGCAGAGCAGACGTCCGCAGATTCCTGAAAGTTTGGCCGGATTGAGGCTGAGATTCTGCTCTTTGGCCATTTTGGTCGAAACCGGGTAAAACGTGTTCATAAACTGCGCGCAACAGACCGCCTTGCCGCAGCAGCCGATGCCTCCGAGCAAACGGGTTTCATCGCGCACGCCAATCTGGCGCAGTTCGATTCGCGTCTTGAACTGCGATGCCAGACTCTTGAGAAGATCGCGAAAATCGACCTTATTCTCAGATTTGAAATAAAGAATCAGCCGGCTGAAATCATAAAGGTATTCGGCTTTGAGCAACTTCATGCTCAACTGATGATACTGAATCTTATCGCGGGCCTGCAGAAAAGCTTCGCGCTCTTTCCTTTTCAACTCGTCGATCTTACTGCGGTCATCATCATTGATCGGTCGAAGAATTTCGACGATAAAAGGATCCGACTCACCTTTCAGGCCAGACGGCTTGCTGTCTACAATACGCATGGCTCTGGCAATCTCGCAGCCATGCTGAGTGGTCACCACCAGATCCTGGGGCGGTTCAATTTCCATGTCGGGCAAAATAGCCCAGTGCAGGTTGGGCAGCTTGCGCAGCCTCAGAGCAACATATTGACTCAAGGTTCGAGACCTCCGATCTGCGTAATAAGGTTTTCTATAACCAGGGCCGGCTGAACATGACGACGCAGCAGCCCGGCGGACTTTTCGACAAGTTCGATTCGCGCACGCAATAGAGCGACATCATCGATCGCGGCGAGTGTTATGATATCTTCTTTGCGGTCAAGGTTCAACAACAAGGTTTCGTCTGCGCCACATGCAACTTTCAGCGCATCGGAATACCAGTTGAGCAGGCATAGCAGCAGTTCTTCAAGCTGCTGTCCCGACCAGCCGTTCAGCATGCTGGCGATAGAGGCTTCGATTTCTTTGAGCACAGCGGCCGGATAAGCCTTTTTCGCCTCGGCAAACAATGGCTCAAAACTTTTCTGCATCGCCCGCACTGCGCTATCAAGGCGATCGAGCAGCATGTCGGCAAAAAGCATCGGAAACGCGGCCGGTAATGCCGCCGCCATCAGCAGCGAGCGACAGAATTCTTTGCGACTGGCCAGCAGCGGAGGATAAAACTCCCGACCGGGGCGGGCGGCAATACGCATGGCTTCTTCGAGTGAAGCGGCGCCGGCGAAAATTTCCTGCCAGTATCGCGAAGCAGTTTCAACGGCATTGAGAAAATCAGTATGACTGTATTTCAGGCCGGGCATGGAACTTTCCGGCAGCGATGACTCTGCCAGCAGCATGGCCTGACCAAGCCGACCCTCGCCAAGAGAGCAGCAGACTGCGGCGACCTCTGCCGGCAGAGCATATCTTTCAGCCAGAGTGACGCGGATTTCGGCCGGCGATGGCGAGGCGAATCTTACTATTTCACTGCGGCTGAGCACGGTCGGCAGAATTGCACCCGTCTCACGCGCAATGAGAATGAATACGACGTGCGAAGGTGCTTCTTCAAGAATCTTGAGCAGACTGTTGGCAGATGACTGATTGAGGCGGTCGGCCGGGTCAAGAATGAATATCAGCCAGTTCCCGGTGCCTGGTTTGAGAGCGGCGGTTTCCTGCAGTGCCCGTACCTGGTCTATGCGGATTTCGGTGCCATCAGGCCTGACCACCATGACGTCAGGGTGGCTGTCGGCGGCGATACGGCGGCAGGATTCGCAGGAACCGCAGGCATCTGACGTCAGTCCCTCTGCCGCAACTGGTCTCTCGCACTGTAATAAGGCCGCAAACGCCCGGGCGGCCGGCAGCCGACCGCTCGATTCGCAGCCGGCAAACAGATAGGTCTGAGCAATGCGGCCACTGCTGAACGAATGGCTCAGCTGACGGGCGACGGTATCCTGTCGCAACAGGTCTCTGAAACAGGTTTTACTTGTTGGCACCGGTTTTCCTCAAAAAGAACGATACACACAAAAGAATCATGATCACCAGAAAAATCGCCGAAAACGCCTGAATGCCACGATGGGGAATATCAGCGGCGAGAACAGCCACAAAACCGAAACAGGCCGAAACCATCCACAAAAAGCGGGTGGTATCACGCTGCGAGAACCCTTTCTGCAACAGGCGGTGATGCAGGTGTTCCTTGTCGGCCTGAAAAATCGGCACTTTCTTGAAGTAGCGCCGCAATATGGCAAAGAAAACGTCTAACACAGGCAGGCCCAGGGCAATCAAAGGTACGACAAGCGGAAAAAGGATTGAACCCTTGGTGGCTCCGGCCACCGACAGAGCAGCGGTAATGAAACCAAGAAAATAAGCTCCGGAATCACCCATAAAAATGACGGCCGGGTAAATATTGAAGCGCAGAAAAGCCAGTAACGCCCCCATAGTCGAGGCAGTCAGTACGAGAACATTGCCGATCAGCTCAGGCTCATGCAGGTGCGGCGTCACCAGGCGCACCGCCAGCAGCGTCGAAAGGGCGATAAAAACGATGCCACCGGCAAGGCCATCAACGCCGTCGACAAGATTAACCGTGTTGGTAAGCCCGATCACCCACAGCAGCGTCAGCGGCCAGGTCAGTAGACCAAGCGCGACCAGCCCTTTCCCTGAGATGAAATCAGTGACAAAGTCGATCTGAACGCCTGCCGCCAGAAGAATCAGGCAACCGACAATCTGCCCGGCGAGCTTGATGCGCGCCTGCAGATCGATCAGATCATCGAGCAGACCGATCAGCATCACAAACGTTGCTGCCAGCAGAAGCCCGATCGTTTCACCGCTCTCGGTAAGAAACGGCAACGCTCCGATCAGCGCCCCGAAGTACAACGCAATACCGCCAACCCGCGGCACCGGCGCCTTGTGAATCTTGCGACCACCGGGACGGTCTACCAGTCCGAGGTTGAGGGCTACGCGCCTGACCATCGGAACCAGCAGAGTTCCGGCCAGCCAGGCGATCAGAAATGGAAATATGACCTGTTTCAAGCTCTGCGATTATAGCAGATAAAGAGCACCCTTGCCAGCCATTTTTGCCACCGCCGCAAAGCAAATTGCTACCGGCGCGTGATGTTTGCGTCAAAGCCCAATCTATGCTATACCTGTATCTCTACAGAAGG
>CAZMWO010000035.1:0-13520 GCA_964569565.1 uncultured bacterium
CACATTTCCGCCGCCGCCTGATGTTCCTGCTGTAACCGGCACCGACACAGGCACCGATACCGGCACTGGCACTGGAGTCGGCACCGATCCAGGTTCCGTTCCGGTCGACAGTTCGCAGATGGCGCAAAAAGCCGCCGAAATTATTGAAAAACTCAGAGCAAAAGGAACAAGACCTGGCGTAGGTCGCGGAGATTCTGATTCTTCACGGCAGATGACCGGTTTTCCCGCCTGGTTTGGCGAACTGCAGGATCTGCTGTGCGGCTCAACCGGCTGGACCGACGACGAAGAAGAAGGCCGCAATCTGCTGAAGAGCTACGCCATGCAGTGGGCAGCCAGCAACCTGCCACAGCCGACCTTTCACACTTTTCCCCATTTCTTTCAGTATCTTGGCTGCACCGAATCAAACGACAGCGCAATATCCCGCTACAACAGGTCTTTACCAAGATCGGGCGACCTGGGTGGAGCTGAAAACCAGAGCAACTGGTGCGCCTGGGCTTCCAACAAGTGCTACATGGAACCGATCACCCAGGCCGGTTACAGCCTGAGCGGCGGCGTCAACTGGGCGAACAACACCAAATACATCAAGCAATACGGCAGAGGGCATGCCAAATTCTCGCTTGAACCCGGCGATTATATTTCGACCGGCCAGCATGCGCTGACACTGCTCAAAGTAGTTGGCAACAAGGCCCTGGTAATTTCGGGCAATGCCGGCGGCGGCGCTAAAAACTATGCCGGCACCGTCAGAATCGAAGAAATGGATCTGTCGAAGATTACCATAGTCAAAAAGCATTCTGAACTCAGTCTGGCTTCGATTCAGGAACACGCTGACGATGCTGACTGGCTGCGTGCCCGCGGTTTAACCAAAAAGTGATCTATTCGAGCCAGAGATTTTCCTTTTGTCGGTTCTCGCTGAGATTGGCGAGATAGACAAAGCGTTTTAAAATATGTTTCTGTTGCTCCTCAGGCGGGGTGCTCACCTCTACGGTGACGAAGGCACCCTTTCTATCTTGGGGAGGAACGGAAACTATTTTTATGCCAAAAGAAACCAGGTTGCCGGTGCCGAACAGATGCTCACCCTCACCCTCGAGGTCTCTTGCCAGACCGATTCCGTTGTTGCCGGGTCTGAATGTGCAGATTTTTAAATCGGGCCGGCTGGAAGTCTCTGAATACAAGGCCAGCTTGAGCTTAAATTCAGCGTTCTCTATCGAGGCTTCGGCTGTCTCTATGCTGACAGCCGTTTCGAGGTCGGCCGCCAGTCGCTGCATTATCAGTTCGGCGTCGGTCATGTTGGTGAGATGACTGCTTCCGGAAGTCGTCATCTTGATGCCGCCGGCCAGCAGCTTGAACATTACCGTCAGCACCATGGCAGCGATCAGCGTTGCCATGATGATTTCGACAAGTGTGAAGGCTTTTTTATTCAATCGCTGCCTCCATCGGTAAGAAGCAGAGACTGGTTGAATGAATGGGCTATTTCGTCGGCAACCCAGGTGACTCTGGCGGTTACCAGCTTGTAGGCAACCGGCCAGGCAGGGTTGTGATCGGCCGGGCTGATCGCTTTTACGATCAGCCTGCGTTCGAACTTCTCTTCAATAACGGTTTTTTCGCTGCCGACAACTATTTCAGGGAAATCAATGCCTTCATCCGCTGTAGTATCGAGAGCCGCGGCGCCCTGAGCCCTGGCGAAACTGATGAGTTCAGAAGCGTAGACCTGCGCCTGTATCTTGTCTCTGCTGCTCATGGTGCCGGCATTCGCTCGTGAGAAAAACCAGAACAGCGGCAGAATGCCGACCGACATTACAAATAGTGCCACGACGATTTCGGTGAACGAAAAGCCTCTTCGAAAAGCCGGTTTCATCAGAATTCAACCTCCATCGGCAGGGGTTGAAAACTCCAGCTGAGCAGGCCACGTTCCTGCCCGCCGCTGCCGGAGCCGGCAGGTAAGGCCGCCAGAGGCGCGAAGTATCTGAGTGTTGTTCCCTTGAAGTTTTCGGCTTCGGCTTTGCTTTTGATGAGAACGCGCATGGCCAGCGCACCTCTGATCTGGGCCGGCGGCGCCGCAAACTTTATCTGGCCATCGGCAGGGTTCTCGGCATAGGCGACAAAGGCAGCCTGAACCTCATGCTCAGGCGCAGTGTTAAAGGTTATGCCGCCGTTCAAGGTTGCCAGATACAGAATCAGTTCGGGCTTGAAATGCGCCGGCTTGAGCGAAGAAGCGATTTCGAGATTGCCGGTTTCGAGAATGATGCCGCCGTTGGCGACGTACTCCCAGTTCTGGTCGAGCTTGACCAGGTCGTAGCCCTTGAGCATGACCCAGCCGTTCAAAGCAAGCTTGTTGCCGGCCATCAGCCCTCTTTCTTTGAACTGTTGCTCGAGAGTTTTGCCCTCTTCGCGCTCGATCACGTAATTGCAGCGAACCAGCGATGAAAAACCGTCTTTGAAGCCTGCCATGCTCTTTAAATTGCCGGCTTCGGGAAATATGGCCGCGAAACCTGACGGTATCGCATGCCTGGCGGTTTCGGAAGGTTGCTTCAGATACTCATGCAGTGGATCTGCAGACGGAAAGCTGACGGTTGCGTTGTGATCTCTCTGATTGAGAATGTAGGGCAAAGCCCGGTTGTAGGGACGGTTAGCCACTCTCGATGCGTAGTCTTTGAGATATTTTTTGAAGCTGGTATAGCCCGCCGTGAGCGAAAACCGCGTTTTAAAATCAGCTAGCGAGGGCTTGAGAATCTCGCTGACGTAGTATTTGGCCGGTTGCATCGGCGGCATGAAACTCATGTTTGGGAGGATTTCATTCTTCACTGGCGATCCAGATACTACGGTCTGGAGCTTGCTTATTCTGAGCACCTGACCGTAGACGTTGCCGAGAACGAGTGTTGGCGATGGTTTGCGTTGGGTTCCCATCAGTCTGAAAATTGAGCTGAAATTCATGTTCTGCACATTGAGCTGAGTCCATCCCGGAAAGCCGCAGTTAACTGTGCTGTAAAACGTCTGATTCGTCGGCGAAGGGTCGTCTGATACGCCCTGTTCCATAAACGAGACATTGATTCTGCCACTTGAGGTCGGGTGAGTGTGCGCCGGCACAAAGCCGTCGTAATCTTCACGCCTGAAGAAGTGAAAGCCTTCGCCGGAATCACTTGAAGTGTCTGAAAGGTCTGAGCGCGCGAGGTTGAGATAGAGGTTCGCATCGCCGCCCAGATAAACCAGGCCGCGCGGCGCGTTGACCAGGTCATTAATACTGGTTTTTACCGGCAGCGTCTGGTCGTCGTCATTGTTGAGTTCAAGCGGGAAAGCACGGGTTCTGGTTCTTGCCAGGTTGCCATCGGCACTGACGCTGACCGTGTTGAGGTCATGCTCTTCGCCGCTCCCTGCAATGCCGGCTTTTTCGACATAGAGATTGAATTTGGCAAGCAGCGGTGCCAGTGAAGCGGCGATTCTGACTCCGATGCAGAAATTGAAGTCCTGCTCGAAAACTGTTTCATCGCCGCTGATCCGGCTGAGTTTTACCAGAATGCCTATTTTCCCGCGCTTTTCGGCGGGGTAAGCTGCGGTTGCCGGGCCTGCCGCCTCAAAATCAGCCTTTCTGACGATCAGAGTAATGTTTTCTTCAATGCTGTCACCGGTCTCTGCAGCCTGCCAGAGTTTTTCGACCAGCAGGGCGAAGTGCCCGGTCGCGTCTTCATCGAGCGGCAGCGGAAAAAATTTAACTTCTTCAAAACTGCTGACAGGCATTGCCAGATACTCGTAGAGTGGTTTCAGATATGGCGATGCCTCTGGCATTGGCCCGGGGCCGGTATTGGAGGTTATTGCCGAGTAAGCCAGTTTGTGGCTGGCAAGCAGCGCCAGGCTGTGCGCAAGGCTGGCCATTTCCCTTTTCTGGCCAAGTCTCTCGGTCAGATAGGCTTTCTTGAGCATGAAGCGCGAATAACTCAGACCAAAAATGAACAGGGCAAACAGAATGGCGACAGCGATCAATAGTATCGAGCCGCGGTTCAGGCGATTGAGTTTGCGAGCTTCTGAATTCACTGATTGTCTTCTGCTGCGGCCGGTTCATCCGGAGGCTGATAGTTGTCGTCGAGATACTCTTTGCGCTCCTCGATGCGGTCAAGCCGGGTTTCGGAATTGCTGTTATACATGATGACGTCGAGCGGCAGAGGGTTTTGCACCTTTGCCGGGTCGAGAGGTTCTGAATCGGTGATCTGAACGTAGCTCGCCCAGATGTAGCCCCTGATCGGAGCTGAAATAAGATACCACGAGCCGGAAGTGCCCTCGATGGTAACGGTATCGCCATTTGAAACATGTCCGACAATGTTCGACGAAGCAGTCATCTCAGGCGCGCTTCGAACCACGAGGTTGCCGCCATACTCAGGGCTGGTCGGAACATTTTTGATTATGCCGGCTTTCGGTTCCATCAGCGTCGTTTGTGCAAAACCGGCAGAAACGCAGAGAACACAGATCACCAGAAACAGATATTGCAGCCGGGTTATATAAACGAGCATTGAATTTTGTCGCGAGGTCTGAAGACAGGTTTGCTTTTTCGTAAGCTTGTGAGCGAAGCGAATCGCTGGAGAAAAAGCATCCCGTCTGATGGCCGAAGCCTCTGGTTTAACAAAAATCAACACGTTTTTGCATAGAATCATGCTCAACTCCTTGTCGCGCTATAATGATAACATAGTTTAAAACAGCCGCTCGAGTTTGGCTTCGGCCCTCTGCGGCATCAGACCGGTCACTCTGACCTGGCCCGAGAATGACTCGCCTGGCTTGAAGCGGCAGTTCATGTCGCCGAACCTGACAAACAGCCGGTTTTCCAGATTATACAGCTTGACCAGCACTCCATCGCTGTAGGCCTGTTCGATCACTCCGAATATCGGCCGCACTTCGCCATCGACAAAAGGCGTGCGCCATCTTTCGAAGCGCTCCGATGCCGGCATCTGCGCCGGTGCCGCCGCGATTATGACTTTTGTTTCGCTGCTGTCATTATTGGCCATAAAGGCTGATATCAGCGCGACGAGCAGCAGTGCGGCAACGACGTATCCGCGATATATCCAGGGTGTTTGAGCAGGCTCTGCTATGATCTGCTGTTGAACGGTAGCACTTTTTACCCGCACAAGGGCATAAGCTGGTGGCGAAAGCTCTCTTTCGGCCTCTCTGCGGCCTTTTGTCGTTAGTTCAAGGCACAATGCAGCGGGTTCGATGTTCTTGCCGGCGGCATAAAGGTTGAGAATGTCGGTAAATACTTTTTCAACTGCTTTGCGTGTGTTTTCAGGGCAGAGAAACATCGTTCCTGCAAGATCTTCGAGAACTGTCAGATCAAGATTGGCGCGCAGAACTGCCGCAATCTGGTTTATCAGCTCAGGCTCGGATTCTCTTTGCAGGGCGTTGAAAAGAAGATCTCTGACAGAGATGAAATCAAAGCACGATAGCGCTGAGATTGCGGCCTGACGATGGGTTGGTTTTGCCGAACCGATAAACTCTTCGAGCAGCGTCAAAGCCTGCAGGCGGTCGGTTTTTGCGAGTGCGCCAATAGCAGCTGCCCGGATATCATGATTCTGGCTGAGCAGCAAAGCCGGCAGCGCGCCGGTCAGTGATTCGGCATCCAGGCTGCTGATCGCCGCGATCGCGGCTATAACCACCTGCGGGTTTTCGTCATGTATGAATTTATACAGCTTTTCTGAATCTTTGTCGGCGCCGAATCGCCCGATAGTGGCCAGGGCGATGCTTTTTTCATCGCTCAATGCAGATCTTAGAAAATCGAAAACCCGATTTCTGTTTTTCTGATAGGCTTCGGCATCGAGTGCCATCAGCCAGGCGATGTTTTCTGTTTCTGCCTTTGCCGGCTCTGCTTCTGGTCTAACGCCCAGATACAGGGCGAATGAGTCGATTACAGTTGCTTCGGTTTCTCTGCTTTGGGCCTCTTTTAATATCTGCAGGGCGTGCCTGTCGCCTTTTGCCGCATGTGTTGCGAGACTTCTGACGGCTTTGCATCTGACCGCGGCATTTTCCGAGTTCAGCTGGGCCTCAGCCTGTCTGAATAACTCGGCCTGTTTTCGCTGTTTATACTGGTTTTGCAGATCGCTTAGATAAGCTTCATAATTGCTGCCGGTCAGGCCCGCAGTGCAGATGATCTTGACGAGCTGTTGGAAAACTGACGCAAGAACCTCTCTTTTATTGCCGGAACTGGTTTCGATAAGGTCAAAAAGAGCTGCCGGCAGACTCTCGTGCGGGTTGGTCAGAATGATCCGGCAGGCCTGCTGAATCGCCGCTTCGTCGTTGCTGATGCCGAGAAACTTGAACAGGGGCGCCTGTATCAGTTCAAATCTGAAAAAATGTGCAGCAACAAGAGTCTCGTCGATTTCGTCTCTGGTTCCATGCAGGAGCGAGTTTTCGAAATAGTTGAGAGCCTCTTTTTCGTCGAATCTGGCCAGAAGTCTGATGGAACGAAGCCGGATGTCAGGGTCGGAATCTGTCAGCAGTCGTGGCAGATGGTCGCGCAGTTCGTCGGGATTGAGATGTTCGAGTGCTTCAAGACTGACAAAGCGCAAAATTTCATCGTTGCTGTCGATATGCGGCTTGATTTGTGCCGATATCGCAGTTTCGCCGGCCTTTTTCCAGAATTCAACGATGTAGGGAAGGGTTTCGCCAGGCCAGCATTGCCAGTCTGCCTTAAGCAGAAGGCCGGCCAGCAGTTTTGCCTGTCGCGCATTAACCCGCGACAGACTGGCGGCAACTTTAAGAAAATCCGGGGCGGTTTTTACCAGCTCGCTTTCCAGAATCCTGGCTGGCAGCAGGTCTTTGCTGAGTTTCAGTGTCTGTTCGAAATCTGAGACTTCGAAATTGAAACGAACCCGGGTTTCCTGCACCAGTTCAGCTTCGCGACTGTTTTCGCAAAAATTGAAGCGGGCGTTGCTGGTCGCACAATGAGTGCGCAGGCTGTTGAAGACTGCCACCCTTCTGCCTGCCTGAAGATACTTTTCGAGAGCTGGGGAGAGCGCGATCGCCTTTGCTGGTGGCTCATGCTCTTCCTGCTTTTCTTCGGTCAGGTTCACAGCTCTTTGCGCGTTGAGAAGGTCGATGTCGATTCTGCTGCTTTCAGGTTGTGTCTTCTCAGGCGCTGGCACAAGGTTCAGACGCCGGCAGACGCGTGCTACCATCTTCAGCCTGGCAGGACTTTCCGCCGAAGTGGCAGCAGCGTTTTGAATTTCTGCAAGGTTGCCGGGGTTGATGATGCTGCTCAGCAGATTTTCGACGCGTGCCAGATTCTCTTCGTCAGTTTCAGCTTTAAATGCTTTAATTATGAGCCTTTGCGCAAAATGTTTCTCGAGCGATGAAAGGACGATCAGAGCGCTGCGCCGGCGCATTTTGTCGGCCGAAAAAATCAGGCGGCCCAGCAGATGCGCGGCCTGTTCCGGGGCTATCCGGCTGAGAATCCTGATTGCGGCGAGTTTGCAGCCGGTGTCATCAGACTTCAATATCCAGTCGATGTATGGCGCAACGAATTCAGGGTTGCAGTGGTAGAAATATTCGAGCAATGCCTGCAATACCGGCGGTTCAAAGCGGCAGGCAACGAAGACATTTTCGAACCAGCCGGTCTGCTGTGCTTCGAACCTGCTCATAAGTCTGACTACCAAGGCTTTGCGCGCCGGTGTCAGCAGTTGAAAGGAGTTTAACACAGTATTACGGTGCAAAGCGAACTCATCTGCGGTGAGGCTGGCGAGCTTCGCTGCCATCTGCGCAAGCTTTGCTTCCGCTTCTGTCGCCGCCGCTTCAATGCCGGCTTTATCATCTGAGCCAGTCGCCGATCTGCTTTGTTCTGATTCTGCCAGTTTTGCTGGATCGAGCTCCTGCTCGGTTCTTGCGCTTAGTTGCTGTACCAGCTGTTCAGGCGACAGTTCTGACAGGCCGGCCATTGATGCAAATCTGGCAAGTTGCTCGAGAACACCAGCAAGAATGGCGGCTTTTTCGCCGTAAGCGAATTTTATGATGTCGGCCAAAGCCATGCCAACCGCCAGGTCAGGGTTGATTATCAGTAGGTTTCCTGCTTTTTTGAGCAGGTCCGGCGAGGTTTCCCGGGCGATAAATACCAGCAGTGACTCGGATATCTCGTTGAATGGGAAAAAGAACGAATGAAACAGCGCTGCATGTCTCTCTGCCTCGTCATCAGAAAACAGCATGTTGTTGAAAAGGGTTCTGGCGTCATCGGGATTCCATTTGTAGAGAAGCCGCACTGCCCGCGATCTGATGCCAGGCGACGAATTCAGCAGCAGTGGCTCGAGCAGACTTTTTAAAGAAGCAGGCTGCAGCCGGTTGAGTGCTTCGACCGCGTATCCGAGCACTGCCGGGTTGCTGCTGCGGCACCAGTTCTCGAGTCTCGGGATGTCTTCAAAAGAGCCGAAATTCATGAAAAACTTTACCAGCAGCGGCAGCAGGTCTGATGGAACCTCAGCCTCGTCGATGCTTCTGACTTCGCTGATAATCAACGGGGCTTTTTCGGCTGTGATTTTTTGCAGGTTAAAAAAGAAAGCCGCCCAGTCACGCTCCTGGCGACTTCCAGCAAGAAAATTTTCGATGAAGGTCAGAGGGTCGGCGAGCTTCGAGTCTTTGTCAGTAAGCGTTTTAAGCAGAAGCGCAGCGATCTGGTCTTTGCCGGAAAGCTCTACCAGAGTGTCGATTATCTCAGGCTCAGGATTCGTGATTTTTTCGAGCTGTTGAAACGCCAGCAGCCTGATCGCAGGGTCTGATGATCTGAGATCTTTTCGGGTTACGCTGTTCATTGTCTCTGCAAATCGATCACCCGGCAATCTGATTGCAGAATGCGGCGAACATCGCCTTCAGCACAGCTTGCGGGCAGATTTCCGGCAGTATTCATGGCAATTACCTCTGATCGGTTTATATGCTCTTTATGCCATTTTACTCTTTGTCGCCATCAATAACCAGACTCAAGCCTGATTTTTGTATGTACTAATCAGGTTCTCCTGCCAATGACGCTCCTGAGTTAAGTCTGTGCTGGTCTAATCGACGGTTCTTCTGAGCAGCCGGTATTTTACCGTCGGAATATCTACGATTCGATATTTGTCCGGGATGTTGCCTTTTGATTTATATGTCAGATTTTATCTAAAAAAATTGATTTTTCCTGACATATAGTCGTGGCTTCGTTATGCCGCCTTCTGCCTCTGATTGCCTGAAAATAAAAGCCCCCGGCCGAATCGGCCGGGGGCGCACAAACGTTGCGTGAGAACAATAATTCTTTTCCAGACCCGGCAGCCGTGCTTGCGCACGAATGCCGGGTTAGATTAAGTTATCTTTTTACTGAGAAGGAGAACCAGTGCTTGTTATCACCAACTGTGTTCTTGCCAATATCTACAAACAGCTCTTTATCTGGTGACAAAGAAATCCATAGAGCGGCATCAGTAGAGGTAGTGTCGGCAATTCCCTCAGAAGTTACGGTGATATTGCCGCTTTCATCGGAAACAGCTCCAGTTTCAGATTCGCCATTAGTGTAAGAGATAGCTCCGTTGCTTATGGTGCCAAGATAGCTATTTGAAAGTGAATAAGGTGTTCCTGCGTTAGAAGTGTGGTCCAGCGTGACACATCTGGACGGGAGGTCGGCGGTTGACAGACCAGAGCCGATCTTTACCGCGATACCAAATTCACGATAATCCGTACCGTATTCTGCTGTGATCATTACATTGCCGTCAGCTGAAACCTGAAAATAGTTGTTGGCGTCGCCTGGAAGTGTCACTCTGCCGTCAGCGGCAACAGAGTATGTGAAAGCTTCATTTGCTGCCTTGTTGTTTTCGTTCAGAATCTGGGACACGCCACTGATGGCATTGCCATTGCCGTAAAAACGAAGAACTTCTACCGTAAACTTAGGATAGCGCGGATTACCTCCATTGGTATCAACAGTTTCCTCTATGCTGTAGTATCGGTAATCGCCGTTCAACAGAGCGTTAGTCGCATTGGTCGGCAGCTTCACGCCGATTCCAACGGCTGGGTCTGAACTGAAATTGTGGATAGCGATATAATTACCAGATGGTGAAACAGCGGCTCTATGGTCAGAGGCAATAGTTACGAGTCCGTCTGTCTCAGAGATAGCGCCACCGCCATTTTCCAGGGTTCCATTAGAATTCAGGACATCCTGCCAGGTAAGATTAGTGCCGCTGACCGTCATGTTAGAGACTGTCAACCAACGCGCCGGAGCATAAGCACCATAGCTGAAGAAGCGATAATTGCCGGAAAAGCGGTTTTTAGAGGCTATCTGCAGTTCGGTGTTAGTGCGTTTGCAAAAGCCGTTTTGGGTTTTGACATTAACTTCTACGCGCACCCGCTGACCTTCGTTAAGACCGGTAAGCTGCAGCCGATTCTGCGAAGCGCTAAAAATCGAACCGCTATAGACTTCATTACCAATGCTTCCGCCAGGGCCATCGACATAGTTGATTCCAACATAATACTCAGAGAGCGAAGTCGACGGCTCTGCAGTCCATTCAGCGTTTAACTGACCAGGAGCAGGCGAAGTTAAGGTGATGGTCGGCGCTGAATATGAAGTCGGCAGGGCCGGAACTTTATAGGTATAGGTCTGGCTGCCATCGGCAAATGTGACAGTGAATACGTATTCCTGGTTAGCGGCAATAGTCTGGCCAGCAGGCATCTGTATATAGCTGTAATTTGGCCCACCGGCCCAGCCCCATTTATCAGTTTCATCAGGTTTTGCAGTCAGGTTAATTGTACCAGTAGCATCAAGAACGCCGCCTGAAACAATTGCCGAGCTGATAGTCTGTGAACCTTTATACAAATCGGCATTGATGCCGCCGCTTCCAGTGGAACCATCTATCCATTTGCCGGCGATTACAAGCTCCAGGTAAGAGCTTGCCTTGACGCGGTTACCATTAATGCGCCAGGTGCCATCTGTGCCTTTTTTTACTATTACAGATGACCAGGTGTGTGTGACTGTTCCGGTCATCGAGAAGGCTGTCTGATTTGCAGCACCGGTAAGGGCAAAAGCATTCTTCGTTCCATCGATGGCAGTGCTGTAAGAATTGCCAGCCTTGTCAAGGCCAGCGATAGTTCCGTTGAAAGTTACAACGTAGGTCGAGTCATCGATCTTGGTCAGGTTTGTGTTACCCGAAAACGAATTAATTCTAATGCCGAAGAAATCTGCTGGCGGTGCTTTCATTAAGCCTGTCCAGGTGGTTTTGTTGAAACCGTCCCACATGAAATCAGCATCATGTATGTCGTCTATTTTGGCAGCAGCGGCGGCATCAGGAGTCAGTCGCTGGGTAGCCGAAGCCAGAGCTTGCAGCCAAAGGTTATAGACAGCCTTTACAGTCTCTTCGGTAGTGAGCGGAACCGGAGTAGTTTCAGTCGGAACCGGAGTTGCAACGGCGACTTCTTCGGCTTTGGTCGTAATGGCAGTATCGGTGAGGTCTTTGCTGCCGTCAATTGTCGTGCCCAGAGTGGTCTTGATCTGAGTTTCCAGCTCGGTAATCTTGGTAGAATCAGCAGTAGTAACAAAGTCTTCAATGGTTTTGGTTGTCTTGCCATCCCACTGTTCATAAGCGACAGCCTGCGCAGTGGTAGTGGTATTTACAGGAGTATCCTTCTTTTCAACCTCTGTGCCGGCGGTTACATCAGCCGTTACAATAGTTTTAAGAACAGGCTTTTCATCATCAGTGGCGGTAACCACTTCAACAGTGACCTGCTGTTTCCCAGTATTCGCTGTGACCGGGGTTTCTTCAAGTTTCAGCTGAGTATTGGAAACTTCTTCAAGCTCGGCGGCGGCAATCTTGGTGTTATTGATCTTGATTACTGCCTTGAACTTTGATGACTTGGCAGCACGCAGGTCGCCGGCGACAGCTCCGCGCATGGCTCCAAAAGTCGATCCTGCCGGAGCATCGATAACTGCAGATAACTTGATCACACCGGTTGCAGGCACGTAATCGTCGTCATCGTCGTCGCCGAGAATACAACCGGCGAAGGTCAGAGAAGCTATTAGAAGTAACAGAACAGAAAAACGGACTAGAAATTTCACAGAACGCCTCCAAAAAGAATTTGATAGCGAATGCTAGCACAGACTCCGGAAATTCCCTGTACGCACAATTACGTACGATTTTCTGGTCTTTCGATTTTTATGAGGTTTAGCTTGTCAGGCCGGGCTGGTGAATTCTATGCTATCGGTGTTGCGCGAAACTCTCTGCCATGTCGTGAGCCAGGCGCCGCACTTCATGCATTGAAGCCAGTCCGAGATTGGCCTTTATGCGCGACAGATAGGTGTCTACCGTTCTAGGGCTGATCTGGAGGGTTGCGGCGATCTCATTGCGTTTATAGCCGTCGCCGAGCAGCGTAAATATTTCCAGTTCGCGCACACCACCAAGCGCATTGAGGACGGTTTCTTTGTCTGTTTGTATGTCGGTCGGATTGCCCAGCAGCTTTTTTACCGCTACCAGGAGCTTCTCAGGCGATTCTTTGCGGCTGCTACATGATTTTACACCGGCAAGCTTAAGATTCTGGCACTCTTCTTCATTTATACAGTCAGAATAGCCCGTTATCAAAAGCCCTGGATACTTCTGCAACCACTTTTCGAGCCAGGGTAAAGCCGACCCGTCGTCGCCTTTGACGTCAGTGACCAGTAGATCTGCCTGGGAAGATTCGAGTAGATCGTTCAGCCCTTTACACGAACTCGAAGACCCGGTAACAGGAATTCCGGCAAGGTAAAACAGGCCTTCGAGTGCATTGAGTAGTTGTTGATTACTGTTCAAAATCAGTATGCGGTGATTGCTGTATGGCATCAAACCTCTCAAATAAATGTCTTGTATTGGTCGTAGTTTACTTTAGTGCGATGACATCAGTCAAGAGGAATATCGAAATGTTATTGTGCTGCCCCGGAAGCTAAAACATATCGCCCAGATCCTGCTGGTAGAGGCGCAGGGCGTGTTCGGAAAAGCAGCAGAAAATGATTTCTTTGAGTGCCGGGTTTTGCGCGACGAATTGCCTGGCCGTGGCAATAGCTATCTTTGTGGCGGCTTCTTCGGGGTAGCCGTAAACGCCGGTGCTGATGCCGGGAAACGCGATCGACTCGAGGTCGTGTTCAGCCGCCAGTTCGAGGCTGCGCCGGTAGCATGATGCCAGCAGTTCGGGTTCGCCGCGGGTGCCGCCGTGCCAGACCGGGCCGACGGTGTGAATTACATGCCTGGCCGGCAGCCGGTAGCCCTTGGTGATCTTTGCGTCGCCGGTGCGGCAGCCGTTGAGGCGGCGGCATTCCTGCAGCAGTTCGGGCCCGGCGGCGCGGTGAATGGCGCCATCGACGCCGCCGCCGCCGAGCAGCGTTTCATTGGCGGCGTTGACTATGGCATCGACAGCCAGAGTGGTAATGTCTGCTCTGATTGCGCGTGGTGTCGTTGTCATCAGTGCTTGTCGTGCGTGCTCATCAGGTCGATCATGCCGGTGACGCCCCAGCTTCTGAAGCGCTCGACTTCTTTGGCGACGTCTTGCGGGTCGAAGGTATTGGTGCTGTTCCAGATCGATAC
>CAZMWO010000035.1:13544-15561 GCA_964569565.1 uncultured bacterium
GGCGTCACCCACTCGGCGCGCATTGCATACATGATCGGCTGACCGGCCGCTCTGGCATACTCGATCAGGCGATCGGCAGCTTCCATGGTATATTTGCCATCTTTGCTGCAACCGCCGCCTGGCGATAACTTGATGCGGCAGCCGGGAAAAGCGGCGCGAATCGCTTTGATACGGGCGTCGGCGTCCGCCTTCGGCCCGCTGCCTGGCTGGGTGACATTGATGTTGAGAATCAGACGGCGTTCATCGACGTTATACTTTTTGAGAATGGCCAGCACACCTTCGAGCGCAGAATTGTCTTTGAGATCGACCTTGATGCCGCGCTCAGACTTCGCTACGATGCGCACCCAGTCTTCGAACAGCATGCCATTGGTCTGAAAAGAATCATGCGCAGTGACCGGCCGCGGTTCGCCAAATTTAATGAAAGGAACATGGTTGCGCAACGGGCCTTCTGGTCTGACGTCACACTCGAACCAGTTGCAGTCACTTTCGAGCGCCTTTTTCAGTTCGCCGTAGGTGTTGGTGTAATGTGCGTTAACGACATCGGCGATATCGCCGTCGAGCGGCCAGCCCTTTGTCTTGTTCTTTTCTGCGATTTCTTCGAGTTTTTTGCGGTCTTTGTCGCTCAGCGTCTTCTGTTTGAAAAACGCCCTGACGCGCGTAAGTTTGGGCACAATCTTGCACAGCTCGCTGAAACCACGCGAAACCTTTTCCTTTTTATCTTTAAAAAAGCCGACAACCGAGCCTCCGAATGATTTGATGCCTGAGAGGATGCCGCCTTTCTTTTCTTTGGCGGGTTCTGAAGACTGGCTGCTGTCTCTCTCGATTTTAAGTGGCTCCTGAGCAGCCGTCAGCGGGTTGGTGTCGGCAAACACGGGTGCGCATAGGCACAATATCATCAATATGCCGGGTATCAGATACTTCATATATTCCTCCCGTAACATTTTCATTCATCACATATTACCACGCCTGTACCCCAAAAGTTTTTACCGCCGGATTCAGTCAGTAATAACCAATAAAAGTCATCCGCAGATTCAAGGATTAACGCAGATTATTAGGACTTTTTTATACAAAAGCCCATTCAGAACTGCAAGGCCTGAAGACGGGCTTGCTTTTTCGCAAGCTTGTGAGCGAAGCGGTTTGCCGAAGGCAAAGGCCAGCTCTGAGCCAATCCTGGAGAAAAAGCAACCCGGCTGAAAGCCGAAGCTAAAGTAAGAGAATCAATCAATGAGCTCTTATATCGAATTGCTGCTGTTGTCCGAAAAATATCTGCGCAATCTGCGGATAGCTTTTATAGGGAGCTGCTGCTGTTAAGGATATTTTTGAGTTCGATGACGGGGTCGAGAACGGCAACCTCGTCAGTTGCACCAGCGTCGGCGAGTGTCTGCTGCATGACGGCGAGGCAGTCAGTAAGGGCCTTGAAGCCGATCTTTTTACGAAAGCCTTCGACCTGCTCTGGAATCACGAAGCCTATCGAACTCTCGGTTTCGTTGAGTTTCTGCTCTAGTAACATCTCGCGGACTTTCTGCCAGACTTCAGCCGAGTTGCGCTTATATTTCAGCGCACAGAAGAATTGCTGCGAAACCTTTTCGGCACTCTGCCGGTCGAAGTCGTCCGGGGTTTCGATTGCATCAAGTCGGTTGATAATGCTGGTGTGCATCAAAGCCAGCAGCAGCGGGCCATCGTAAAATGCCCGCAACACAGCGAATCCATTCATGGCCGGCTGTGTGCCCGCCGCGACGCCTTGTGCATACACCTTTATCGATGCGACCATTTCATGGGCGGTTTCTTCGTCGAGAATGAAGCGCTCTGACAGGCTTTTGCCCTGCCAGACCAGACAGTCGGCCATTCCCTGTCGCAGAGTCAGCATGCCTCGCCACGCCACGAAGGCGATGACACCAAAGCAGCAGACAAGCAGCAGTGCAAGAATTTTAACCCATTTCATCTGGTTTCTGCTCTTATTGCGAATTTTTGTTACGCAAATTATATCATCAGGTCAGCCGGGGGTTGTATAATCATT
>CAZMWO010000036.1:0-15488 GCA_964569565.1 uncultured bacterium
ACTACCGGCCCGGCAAAGAGAGAAGCGCCTGTCAGAACAACCAGACAAAGGACCATAAAAATCGAACGTTTCATATTTCCTCCTGAAGCTCCATTGCGTTAATCAACAACTGTTATCTGTAATACGAAGAATACCATGCTTTACCTGTACATTGCCAGATTCATTGAGATCTGGCATTAAACCTGATCATTTTGACGCCGGCTTCGACGAGTTCGACCATTTTCAGTTCAGATAGCTGGTCAAAGCGATGCCATTCACAACGATCAGTGGTTCCAGAGGTCTCATGCCTGAGCTCACCGCCAGTTACAGTGGCATTGTAGATGATTCTGATTCCCTGAAAGTCTTCATGATCGCGATGAACTACCAGATTGTCGATACCGGCTATGCCTTCCAGTTTTATGAGCAGGCCGGTTTCTTCTTCAACCTCGCGTATGACTGAGGCATCCGGGCTCTCGCCAAATTCGAGTCCGCCGCCAGGCAGCGTCCAGACTCCTTCCCATTCAGGAAGTTCTTTGGAAATGCGGCAGAGCAGTATTCTTTCATCGTCATGAATCAGTGCGTAAGCTGAAATTCGTAGTCTTTGCGTTTTCATTTAACAATTTATCCTTTGTGGCAATGCCTGCTGCAAAGTTGAAAATTCAGGCAAAAGCAAGTTCAGATCAGTTCTAGCTGATATTGCTGACTGCCCATGCCGAGCTTCTGGGTGAAATCAAGAATTTCGCGGCCACGTCTGAAAACGGTTTTGCCAGCGGCTGCATCGATTTTATCCAGGCATGCCTTGTCGATGGCTACGGGGTCGGTTGAGGCGAAGATGCCGATGTCGGGCAGCAGCGGCGTCATTTTGCGTCCTTCGCAGTCGCAGCCGGCAGTCAGATTCATGGCAAAATTGAGGTAAATATTCTGCTTGCCGATCTGGGCAGCATAGGCGTAGTCGGCGAGTCTGGCGGTGAAGCTTCCCAGCATGAGAAAGCGCAGATAATTCGTATGAATCGCGTGATGAGGGCAGGCTGCGGTGCAGGCGGCACAGCCGACGCATTTCTGCCCGTCGATTCGTGGCCACCAGGTTTGCAGATTTATCGCATCGACGGCGCAGACCTGCCGGCAGGCACCGCATTTTCGGCAAAGAAACGGTATTATAAAGGGCTTTGCCGACTGGTGTTGCGCCATTTTGCCGCCGCGCGAGGCAAAGCCCATCGCCAGCTGCTTGAGGGCTCCGCCGAAGCCGGTCAGCGTATGTCCCTTGAAGTGCGCCAGCACGATAAACTGTTCGTAGGGTTGAAAACCCGAAGCAAGATAGCACTTCTTGAACTGGCTGCCTTCGATCTCTTGAATATAGTAATCCTGGCCGACTTCGCCGTCGGCAATTTCGACAGGCAGCTGGTTAAAGCCGTGCTCGCGTGCGGTTATCAGATGGTTGGTGCGATTGTTTCTGCGCCCGCCATAAAGTACATTGCTTTCGATGTAGCAGGATTCGACCTGCTTTGCCTTGAGAAAATCAATAATGCCGGCATAGTTTTCGGGCCCCAGGAACGTCTGGTTGCCCTTTTCGCCAAAATGCACCTTGAGGGGAACCTTTGCACGCAGTCTGAGACTTTCTTTTGTGACAATGTGCTCAAGCAGCTTTGCTGCGGTCGCGCTGACTTCAGAGGCATCATGCCGCTGGTTGAGAGGACTGAAATATACTTTTGCCATGCCGCAGGATACCATCAGAGACTCATTTCGGCAACTGATCACCCTGGGCTGTTATCAGCTCAAGATACAGATTCTCGACCTTTTTTCTGGCCCATTCGTGTTTTCGCAAAAAAATCAGGCTTGATTTGATGCTGGGATGGCTGAAAAAGCAGTTCAATTCGACTTTTCGATTCAGATCTTTCCAGCTGTAATGTTCGCGCAGAACTGTCAGTATCTTCTCGAGAGTGACCCCATGCAGAGGGTTGTTCTGCTGTTTGTTCGCTTCATTATCGGTTCCGGCAGTTGGTTTATCAGACATTGGTTTCCCCGGCAGAGCTGTGAGACTTATGTAACAATAGCGGTCACGTTGAACATTCTACACGGTTTTGCCGCGGTTTGTCATTGATTTCAGGTTTCCTGCTTCCAGCAGCAGCAGGTGCAGGCAGTCCTGGGCCAGGCCGGCGTGACGCAGCCCGAATTCCGGCCCGGCTACGCTGTCGGCAAGAGCATGAATGCGACTTCTAAAGTCGATCAGAGACTCTGCTGCTGCAGCACCGCTCAGCAGGGGAAACTGCCAGGCGAGGTCGTTGCGGGAATCGCGCAGCGGGATCTGCCAGCCGTAGGCGGGCGGGTCGGCGATAAGATCGGTTTCGAGTTCGCCGGTGAGCGGAAAGAGGTCGAATGATATGCCGAACGGGTCGAATGCCGGCCAGACATCGGCGAGCAGATCGAGCGTCGCCTGTCTGTCGCTTTCGTCTTCGCCCGGAAAACCTGTCATCAGAAATGCATGCACAGCCAGGCCGGCGGCGGCTGCATCGAGCAGAACGCGGCGGGCGCGGGCGGCGTCGACACCTTTGTTGAAGCGTTTCAGAATGCGGTCAGAGCCACTTTCGACGCCGATGAACAGCTTGTGGCAACCGGCCGCGCGGGCACGAATAAAGCCATCCCGGGTGTGCCCGGCGTCAAGTCGGGCGTAGCCGATCCATGTCACCGGTTCAGGCAGCGCGGCGAAAAGATCGCTCAATTCTCTCAGGCGTAAGGGTGGTAGCGCTTCATCGACGATCATAAAGCGCCGGTGTCCGCTCGCAAATTGATTTTTGAGTTCATTTTCTACCAGTTTGAGCGGTTTGGGACGATACAGTGGGCGACCGCCTGCGGCCCTGACCGGGTGAACGCAGAACGCACAACGGCCCCATGGGCAGCCGCGAGCGGTTTCGACCGGAATCACCAGATGCGGAGTCAGATAGTTATGCAACGCAAAATCCGAAAAATCTGGTGGCGCCGGAGTTGCCATGTCATATAGCAGGCTGGGCCCGATGTGTGGCTTGCCGTCATCGTTCCAGCTCAAGCTGTTGGGCAGCTCTGACAGGCTGGCGTCAGCTGCCAACGCCGCCATGAGAGGTTCACCGTCACCGAGGCAGATGGCATCGATTGTTGACCGTAACCATGCTTGCCCGGCCAGCAGACTGCGTCGATAGGTAAGCGCACTGCCGCCGAAGATAATGCGCGATTCCGGCAAGGCTGACCGGAAAAGCGCCGCCAGAGAGAGTGCTGCCGCCAGCTGCGTGTCTGATATAACTGAAAAACAGATGATGTCGGGCTGCCATTCATTGATCACGGCAATTTCATCAGCAAGATGACGCACGAAAGGCAGCTGGTCAGGCTCGTTCATGACGGTTTGCCATGCTTGCGAAGCAGCGGTTGAGGGCAGGCCGCCGCAGGTATCCCAGAACAGGCGCCCGCTGCCATGTGGATCGAAGCGCTCGTCAAAGAGCCTTTGAGCCTGCTGACAGGCTTGCAGATAGCTCTCGGCGTTACTTAAAGCATGCGGATCGCACAGGCGTTTGAGCAGAAAATCTTCGATGCCGTGTCGGCCGGCAGGTCTCAGTAAGCGTTGATATAAAGCTATGTTGAGATCGAAAACTTTGACGTCTGCTCCAGCCGACCGCAGGGCGCCTGCCAGCACCGCCGGTGCCAGCGGTGGTTGTCGGGGGTCCCACTGTGGTGTAAAAATCAGTGCTGTGCGCATATAAACAGCCGCATCGCCGCGTTCTGGTCAGTTTGCCGGTGCATTTGTCGAGAGTTTATCCGTCGCCGGAAAAGCGCGAGGCAACATAAAGAGTATGACCCAGCCAACAAGCATCAGTGCCAGCGCCA
The DNA here is from genome assembly GCA_964569565.1 of uncultured bacterium. Taxonomy (GTDB): domain Bacteria; phylum Muiribacteriota; class Ozemobacteria; order Ozemobacterales; family Ozemobacteraceae; genus Rifleibacterium. Next base: position 3,829 of record CAZMWO010000036.1, read on the forward strand.
GACCGAAGGCTGCCTGAAAAGCAGCTACGTCGTTGCCTGAATCAGGTGAGATCCAGCGCACAATAAGTCCCATTACCCACATTCCCAGACCGCCGCCGACAAAGCCGGTGAAGTTGTAGACTCCGAGTGCGGTGCCCGCCATTCTTGCCGCGAAGCATTCTCTGGCGATTCCGAAGCTGATCGAAAAGAAACCGCCACAGAAACCCATGAATGTGAGCAGTGGCGTCATGTATGGCGCCAGTGAACCGGTCGCGAAAACGATTGGGAACCAGCACAGCAGATAGCCGAACATGCCTGAGGTAAGCACGGCATGGCGGCGCTGCAGCGAGCGGCCTGCCAGTATGCCAGAGATCATGGCGCCAAACATCAGGCCCAGCGCGAGCCAGGTCAGTGCGTAGCCGATCGAGGTGTCAGACATGGCGTAGATTCGTTTCAGATAAGGGCCGGCCCAGAGCCCTTGAAAGCTGATTATCGTGGTTTCGAAGGCAAAAAAGTAAAAAGTGAGAGCCCAGAAACGTTTTGACTTAAACATTACGCGCAATCCGCCCGGTTGGCTGCTTGTGTCTGCCAGCGCTTCTTTTTCTGACGCGGCCGGCTGCTCAGACGGCTGTTCAGCTTCAGGTGGAGCGTCTTTGATAACCAGCCAGAGAAGTGCTACCAGAACAAGAGTGATCAGGCCGACGACTTCCATGGTCGCGCGCCAGCCCCAGATGCTTTTGATTACAGCCAGCGGCCAGGTCGAACCGAGCGCGCCGAGATTGCCGACTGCCAGCAGCATGCCGGTCATGAATGCGAATGAGTCTTTGCCGAACCAGCAGCCAAGCACGCGTAGCGCCGGAACATATACGCAGCCGACTCCGGCACCAACCAGCCAGCGCGCAATAACGGCCGCATGATATGAATCGGCTTTTCCAAAGGCAAAGGCGCCGAGACTGGCGACCAGCAGAAAGAGCGACATGGTGTTGCGCGATCCCCACCAGTCTGAGAGGATTCCGACAGGAATCTGCACCGAAGCATAGCCCAGCAGATACATCGACGAAAGAAAGCCGAGTGCGGCCGGGTCGAGCCCGAGGTCGGTGGTCAGGTCGCCTGCCATAACCGCAGTGCAGAAGCGGTGGAACATGACAAAAAAGTATGATCCCGCCAGAACCCAGAAGATAACCCAGCGCCGTTGCATCATCACCTCGTCAGAAAATATGATTACAAGGTAGTAAGATTGACCACAAAGATCAGGTTATGCAAGTCTTTTCTACAGACTCGTGCTAAAATTGATCATATCAATTTGTCATGCCATGATTTGAATCAGATTCTGATCGAGACTGCAGCAGTCGGTGACTGTTCAGAGGAACGCTGATAAGTAGAGGAATATCTGATGAGCAACAGTTTTCGAACTCAACTGGAAAAAGAAAGAAGGTTTTCATGGATTCCTCTTTTTCTGCTTGTTTGTATGATAGCTTATGTTTTGTCATACAACTATTTTACTGCCCCACAGCGATACGAGGGATACATTAGACTGGAACCGGCCTCAGAACGTGGCAAGCCTTACATTTCCTTTCATCTCGATGATAATAAGTCAGGTCGTGGGTTTATGGTTCTGCTGAAAGATCCTGCTTTGTATGCCAGGATCGAAGGCATGGTCGATACCAGAGTGCAGGTAAAAGCTGTTCTTTATCACCATGAACCCGCTGATTTCGACAAAATTGAAATCATCGAGATCAACAGTCTCGAGCCAAAGCAATAGCTAGAGATAAAGAACTGAACGAAAATAAGAATTATATACAGTGTCTTTTTGGGCATATTTGCGCTATATTACGGCAGTTTGAAAGTCTGGTCACAGTATGCAGGCGCTGTTATGGAATCTTTGTTGTTTCTTTTTATTGCGGCTTCAATTGCAGGTTTTATTGATACTCTTGCCGGTGGCGGCGGGCTGATAACTGTGCCGGCATTGATTTTGACCGGGATTCCGCCGCATGTGGCACTCGGCACCAACAAGTTGCAGAGTTCTATCGGTTCTGGCACTGCGACTTTAGTGATGTTCAGAAAGGGGCGGGTCAGCTGGCCGCATGTAAAAAATCTCATGTTGGCAGCCTTCATCGGCTCACTGCTGGGCACAATTGCCGTTCAGTTTATTGATGCGGCAATGCTGAGTTTTGTGATTCCCTCTGTTCTGGTGATAATTGCGCTATATTTTCTGTTTGCACCGCAATTGAGCGAGGTTGAACGCCACCCGGTGCTTTCTGATAATCTTTATCGCAGGCTGCTGGTACCGGTTATAGGCTGGTATGACGGCATGTTCGGCCCCGGCACCGGTTCATTTTTTGCGCTGGCCGGTGTTTCGCTGCGTGGCCAGGGTCTGATCGACGCGACAGTGGTTGCCAAAACCCTGAATTTTGCTACAAATATAGCTTCTCTCATGGTTTTTCTTATCGCCGGCAAGGTTGTCTGGCTGTATGGCTTTACCATGATGGCCGGGCAGTTTCTGGGTGCGTTCGGTGGCTCACATTGCCTGCTGCGTATAAACCCCCGCTATCTGCGCATGCTGGTGGTGACCATGTGTCTCGCCATGCTGGCCAGATATGTCTACTCAGCCGGCTGGTCAGGATGAACGGTTGATGATTCAGTATATTTTCTGCGTCTGCGAAAAAACAAAGCCAGAAGGGCTATTGCCACAAGCAGAAACAGTATCGAGAGACCAGCAACGGCAAACAGCTGCTCATTCTCTGTCATAATCGTCTTTAAACCTAATTCTTTGCGAATGCTGTTTTGAATGTCGAGATTCGGGCCATGGTGAGCGCAGTATATTATGCCGGGCCCGGTCAGATCTCCGTAACTTCGGTATTCGCAGACAGAATCAGCAGGTAATATCTGCGATTTTAAATATCTGCCAATGATCAGAGTGCCGGTGGTGCTGGTGACATCGGCATGCGTGATCGATTTCATGGTGTTGCCATTTTCTTCATTATACATTTGGACCGCTCCGGCCAGCACGCGCTGATTGGCATGGCAGGCTTTGCCGCGTGCCTGCTCATAGGTTATTCTGAAGCCGATAACTTTTTCGAGCCAGAGTCTGCGAAGTCTTTCGCCAACGGGCAGCTCATATCTGACCTGCTCAGATGGTGATATGACGGCATCAGGAACCGGCCCGGCCGTTCTGATCAATTCGGCTGCCATAGTGTAACCACCTGCATTGCCAGATGCGTTCTGGCAGAATACGGGTAAAGCAAAAGACAGACAAAAAACCAGAGTTAAGAGAAGTGGCCGGTGCGAAGCTGTGCCAGGGCACAACCGCTTTGATATGCCGACAGATGCTGTGCTCACTGCTTTTTGCCGGCAGCAGCACTGCTCTGCTGTGACTTTTCTTTGATCTGCGAGAGCCGTTGCCTGGCTTCTTTGTAGTTGGGATTGAGGCGAATGGCTTCGTTGAGTTCGGCTACGGCCTCGTCTTCTTTTGCCATCTGAAAATAGAGTTCGGCCAGCTTGTAGTGCAGGTCGGGAAAAGCCGGATGTCGTGACAGATAGTTGCGATGCATCTGCACGAGCGCTTCAATCTTTGAAAAATAAACCCCAAGATGTTCGAGTCGCTTTGACAGATCGTGATATTCGGGGCGAATAACAGTTGCCATCTGAAACTCGGCATAGGCTTCAGCAAACGATCCCTGCAGCTGGTGAAAGCAGCCGGCATAATAATGGCCGCGCAACCCTTTGTGGTCGAGCTGGTCGAGTTCTTTGAGCGCGGGGCCGGGCTGGCCTGATTCGCCCAGTGCAATCGCCAGATTGATTCTGGCATCGCGAAATCCCGGGTTGAGTTCAAGTGCCTTGCGAAAAGCTTTCTGGGCAGCATCGAAGTTGCTGGTCAGGCCGTGCAGACGGCCGAGATCGTTCCAGCAGTCGGCAAAGCGGGCCGACTTTTGACATCGTTCGGTCATCTGCTGAATCGACCGGTCAAGCTGGCCGCGATCGCCAAGCACGTGCCCGAGCATGCCTGTTGCCAACAGGTTGCCGGCGTCAAGCTCGATTGCCTTGCGCAGCACTATTATTGCCTCTTCCGGAATCTCCCGGCACATGAGAATTTCGCCGAAAATCTGATAAAGCTGCGACGAGTCGTGGCAGAACTTCAGCAACTCGCGGGCCTCTGTTTCGGCCTCCGGCAGCATGCCTTCGTCGAGCAACAGCTTGAGTTCGTTGATCAGAATGCTCAGGCTCTCGGCCGTTATGCGGGGAAAGAGCGCATCATGGTTTCCGGGGGCAGACAGAGCTGATTTACCATTGCTGCCGGTAAGCCCGTTGACATGATTTCCGTTGCCGCCGTTCGTGCCGTTGGCTTCTTCTTTAACGACAGCGCTGACGGTGGCGCGAACTGCAGCACAGAAGCGATTCTGCGGGGTAACCTGAAAAACCGTTTTGCCATCCTTTCTCGACGAATCCTGAAATTCCGGCAGACAGCCGGCAATGCGCAGGCGGGTTTTGGGCAGATGCTCAGGTCGGAAATCTTCTTTAGCCTTGTCAGCCAGGACTGTAATGCGGTTTTCGGGGAATCTCAGGGTCGTGAGAACCTGAAAAAATCTGACCGAATTCTTCACACTGAGAATATCCTGCGAATCGAGTTGAAAAACACGCGTTCAGAGGCTTCTATGGCTGCCAGCACAATCGGGTTGATGCCTTCGTTTGTATCGACGACCACATAGTCGAAAAGTTTCTGACAACAGCCGATTATGCTGGCAAGGTTCTCAACGTGCAGCTGCTCGGCTTCGATAATATTGTTGGGAGCACTAAGTATGTGCAGATTTTCATGTATCTGCGTGAAGTGACCCTGTATCTGATCGGCAGTTACATCAGGGTTATGAATGATGCGGGCAAGGTTGACGATAGAATTCTGGCTGTAAACGCCAAACAGAAAACTTCCATCTCCGTAATGCAGGTCAAGGTCGAGAAACAGAACCTTGCGTCTGTGCTCGCGCGACAGTATATGGGCAACAGTCGTGGCAAAAGTTGTTTTACCGGAGCCGCTGCCGGAAGAAACGACCGAAATCACCTTGCCTTTGACGTTTTCTTCGCCTTTAAGAATAGCGGCTGCCTTCTGGGTGACCTCTCTCAGGCGACGACTGAGCGCCTGCATGATTTTGGCGCTTATATTGCGACTCAATGGCGTCGGGGCATCGATCAACGGCCAGAGCTTGTCAGATGGCAGCCTGACGATATGACCGCTGCGTTTTACCCGGGCCGTGGTCGACCGGGCAGAAGTGCGGTCGTAAAGCGACATTTCGCCAAAAAATTCATTTTCGCGAACGCGCGCGATCACTTTTTCGGTGCCGGTCAGGTCGTTGACACTGATTTCGATTTCCCCGGATTCAACGATGAAAAGATCCCAGTTTTTGTCGCCTTCGTGAAATATGGTTTCGCCCCGGTGAATCTCACTCTTGACGGCAATATTGCCCAGGGCTTCAAGTTCGCTTTCTGAGAGATTCTCAAATAGAGATATCTTCGGTAACATGCTTAGAACCTTTCTTTAATTGCGTTTACCGGTATATCAAAGGGCTGTCAGTATAGCAGGAAAGCCCGATGTATGTTTTTATGCCCTTGATATCCACTCACTTAAGCAAAAGTTTAGCAGAATCCCACCTTGTTATCAATACCCGATTATCTTATTCAGGTGATTTTTGCAGTTGTTTTGTCAGGGCAGGAACTGCTGATATAAAATGTGTTACTCTATGAGTTGCCGGAACGTATTAAAGTTGTGACAAATTTTTGGGAGACAGAGGTAAAAATATGCAGAAGCTTAGAAGACTGTCAGTCATCTTATTGCTGGTAAGCTCTCTTTTCATGACGGGCTGCGATGCAACACAGATTCTCGACGTCATCAGCAAGGTCGCACAGGGTGTTCAGCAGGCCATGCCCGCAATCCAGAATGTTGTGAATACTTTTTCCAACATCTTTGGCAACAATAACAACAATAACAACAATAACAACAATACCGCCGTCAATAACACGAATACGCAGCAGGCGGCCGATGCCAATACAAATGCCCAGGCCAATGTCGTGACCATCGACCCCAACGCTGAAGACGTGACCGGCAACAACAATACCGGGCAGAATAACAATAATGGTCAGCAGGCTGCGAGCGTCGACGAGATCATAAACGGAGCCCAGATTGCCGTTCCTTACAGTCAGGTCGGAACCGAAAGCACTCTCGCTGAAGCCGCTGCAATCAAGAACAAATACGGCATCACCGTCCTCGACGGCAAAACCTGGCAGGATCAGTGGAACTCAGCAACTGCCGCCAAATGGACCAGTCAGCAGGCTGCACAGTTTGCCGCGATCATGGAAAAGCTGCCGAGCGCATTCAGAAGCTGCACCCGCGGTTTTACCATGCAGAGCATCATTCGCGATAATGATGGAAATGAGCCAAGCGGCCTGGGTGGCGATCCGATTATGATCAGCAACAAGGCGATTGGTGCTGGTGGCTGGATCAGCATGGAAGAACTGGTCGTACACGAAATGACCCACCAGTTTCAGGCTAAGAATCCTGACGTGCTGAGACAGTGGGCAGCCAGATTCTGGCCCAATAATCGGCCGGTGCGCTCTTCGATTACCGACTATGGCAACACCGACTCGGGCGAAGACATGGCAGAATGCGTTGCAGCATACTTTAAAGATCCCGAAAGAATGCGGCAGCATGACCCCGAACGTTACGAATTCATCCGGCAGAATGTTTTGAAATGATGAGGAGATAAGAAATGACACGCTCAAGCCTTTTGATACTAATGGTTTTGTTTCTCGGTATGCCCGCATTCTCTATGATCAGAGCACTGCCGTTTCCCGAACTTGTGCAGAAAGCAGAGGCGATAGTCGTTGCAAGCGTAGATACCCAGCTTGTCGTTTCGCCGGCTGATGCGAAAGTCCCTGAAACCAGCACTACAGTCAAGATCGAACAGATACTTAAAGGCTCACTTGCAGCCGACAAACCCCTTCAGTTCAATACTCCCGGCAGCAGAGACTTTGTCGTGCGTGATCGCCCGAGATTTCCAGAACCCGGCGAAAAAGTCGTGCTCTTTCTGGTCAAGAACGAAGATGGCAACTGGCGCATTCTCAACGGAGTGCAGGGGCTCTGGCCGGTCGAAGCCGGCACCGGCAAAACTCTCGGTATGGGCTTCAACTACTCGATCGAGCAGATCGAAAATGAACTGACCGGAAAATAGCCTTGAAAAAGAAGTCTACTGCAACTCAAACAAAGCTCTTATTACCGAAACTGGTTGAGGCAGACCCGAGATTCGAGAAGCTGCAGACCGTTCTCAAACAGAACTCTGAAAAGCTGTGGCCGGGCAGCAGCGTGCTGATTCCGGCCGCGGCTTTTTCCGATTCAGTAAAGGCGGCCCTGGTAGAGGCTAGAAACAGTGACCGGCTGTCGCGCGGCCTCGAGAGCATCGAGCGTATACTCGAGAACGAAGCCAACGGACTCGCCCTTGTCGATAAAAAAACCGGTGAGAAGAGAGTTCAGCGGATTTCGCGCCTGCTGATAATCAGCAATGACTGTGTCGATCGCTTCAATCGCAAAGTAGAAGCCCTTCTACGTGAACATGGCCAGAGAGTGATGGCGCTGCGAATCGCTGCTGACGCACAACAACTCGGCGAAGAGATATTAGGCCCCGAAAAAGCAGTTAAGCTTCTTCTGGTCGAGCACAAAGAAGACGTTGCGGCAATCCTGCTTGCGTTGGTCGAACCAGAAGCGTCTGCCTGACTTAATCTGTTCAGGGCAGCCGTGATTTGCGGTAGTAGCGCATGATAAAATGTGCGAGGTCGCTGCCGAAAACGAAATAAAAGATCACCAGTGTCATGATGATCAGAAAGATTTCGACGCTGCGCCTGGGAAAATGCAGAAACGAAAGGTCATTCAGCAGGTCTTCGTTGATGTATGCCCTGACTCTGCTCAAAAACCGCGAAGACCACGTCGGCCTGAGAACGATAAGCCAGAATACGAGAAACAGAGTCAGCAGCATCCAGTGTAAGGTGAGCTCGGGTCTGAAGAACATGCTGACCAGCAGCGAAAAATCTATGGCTGCCAGAATTGCAAAAACAATCAGGCCACGCCAGTTGTAGAGCTGAACCATTATGCTGGTTTCATCGAGTCGCGCCTTGCGATCGATCTGTTTCTGCGCGGTTATTTCAAGCTTTTTGCGAATCGCCACCAACACGTTCAAAGCCTGAAAAAACTCGACCGGCAGCAACACTGTCGAAGTTTCTTCCAGTCGCAACAGAACGCGGTTGTTCTCGAGCAATACAATTGAAACCTTTAACGGTTCGGGATCTGGCGAAGAATAGGCATTGCCTTCGCCGGCTGCAAAAGTTTCGAGAAAGTCGACGACTCGCGCAAATTCGCGATAATCAACTTTTCGCACCGGGTGATCCTTGATGCGCAGCAGAACCTGCGAAGGGTCTGCCTGGTCGAGAAACACGGCGACTCCGAGCATCCGCGAGTCGCCGACATAAGTGGCCCCGGAAACAAAGTCGAATGCGCCGGGCCGGTTGAATCTGCCGTGAACCTTGACCATAATCAGATTGTGTCACCACTCGCGCCATAAGCCAAGCATAATTTTTGCCTGCGTTGACAGGTTCGGCGTATAACTGATACTGTTTCAGCAGTTAAACAGTCGTCTGCAGGAATTTTCATGAAGCTCATTACTTTCGCCGGGCCTCCTTCTTCGGGGAAAACCTCGGTAATTCTCAAGCTGATCGAAGCCATGGCCGTCGATGTCAGTCAGATCGGCGTCGTCAAGTTCGACTGCCTGACTTCTTTCGACAACCTCCGCTATGAGGAAAAGGGCGTGCGGGTCGAGACCGGTTTCTCGGGCAAGCTCTGCCCCGACCATTTTTTTGTCAGCAACATCGAGGCCGCCGTCGAATGGGGCCTTAAATGTGGCTTTGACACACTCATCAGCGAAAGTGCGGGGCTGTGCAACCGCTGTTCTCCTTACATTCAGGGCATTCTTGCGGTATGCGTCATCGATAACCTCTCCGGCGTCAACACGCCACGCAAGATCGGGCCGATGCTCAAGATGGCTGATATAGTAGTGGTGACCAAGGGCGACATCGTTTCGCAGGCCGAACGCGAAGTTTTCGCCTTCAACATCAGGCAGGTCAACACTGCGGCCCGCATTATTTTTGTTAACGGTATCACCGGGCAGGGCGCTTCGCTGCTGGCCAGGCACCTGCAGGGCGCCCGTGCGATAACCGGCCTGCGTGACATGAAGCTGCGTTTCACCACGCCGGCCGCCGTCTGTTCATATTGCACCGGCGAAATGCGTATTGGCGCCGAATACCAGATGGGAACCATGAAAAGAATGGAGTTTAAAACCGGGTGAACGCCGAAAAATACCTTGAAATGGCAATAGCCGTGCCTCTCAACCAGATTCTGGCCGAGCACCCGATCTGCCGCGATTTTTTTATGAACCTGCGTCTGCAGGACCTCGACTGGAACCTGCCACTGATGCAGGCTCTCGACCATAGCGATCAGGAGGCAATATCTGAATTCGGCCTCGATCGTGGCATGATTCTGCGCGAATTCAGCCTGTTTCTTGAAGCGTTCAGCCGTGTTGCCGCTGATGCCGCCGCCATCAGGTCGCTGACCATAATCGGCGGCCATGGCAAATCAGGCGAACCCGAAATTGCCCAATGGACAGCCACCGTCGGCGAAATTATCAGTATCGTCGGGCCGACCGGTTCTGGCAAAAGCCGGTTGCTGGCTGATATAGAGTGCCTTGCCGACGGCGATACCCCGACCGGCCGGCGCATTCATATCGATGGCCGCGAAGTCGATGAAGGGCAGCGCTTCGATATGGAAGGCAAGCTCGTCGCACAGCTTTCGCAAAACATGAATTTTGTCATGGATCTCACAGTCAAAGAGTTTCTCGAAATGCACGCCGGCAGTCGTATGACGCGAGATGCCGAACACGCCATTGCCAGATGTTTTGAGTGTGCTAATGAACTTGCCGGCGAAAAATTCACGCCCGACACCAAGGTGACTCAGCTCAGCGGCGGACAGTCGCGCGCTCTGATGATCGCCGATACTGCCTGTATGAGTTCGTCTCCGGTAGTTCTCATCGATGAAATCGAGAACGCCGGCATCGACCGGCGTCAGGCCATCAAATTGCTCGCGCAGAAAGAAAAAATAGTTTTCATTTCGACGCATGACCCGCTGCTGGCGCTCAGCGCCGACAAGCGGTTGATCATCAGAAACGGCTGTATCAGCCGCATCATAACGACTTCCGACGAAGAAAAAAACTGCCTCGATGCCATCGAAACGCTCGACGCTACGCTGCTGCGGCTGCGAACGCGGCTCAGGCACGGCGATGAAATCAGTATGAATACCCTGAGAGGAGAGGAATAATGTGGGAATTGTATGACCGCCTTATCGCCGGCATTCCAGAAGACTGGAAAGCCGAAGAAATCGTGCGCGGCAGTGGTTTTGCCTATGTAAAAAGCAATGGCGGCATTGGTATCGCCGAGATCAGAGCTTATGACTACCGTATGCCGATGTTTACAAAAAACATGGAAGGCGCACCGCTGCGCGAAGTCGCTGAATGTATCCGCTCCTGGAACTTCTACGAAGCCTCGCTCGGCCTGGCTGCGATTAACGCCTTTTACAACAATCTTGCCGTGGCCAAGGCCGCTGGCATTCCTATTGGCGATTCGATGCATGTCGAAGACCGTATCTATGACCCATTCATTATGTCGCAGAACGAAGTGCGCGGCAAAAAAGTGACGGTGCTCGGCCATTTTCCACATATCATGACACTGCTGGCGCCTGTCTGCGAAATGAAGATCATCTCCGGCGAACTGCCGCAGGATGATGATTACCCGGTCTCTGCCGCTGACTATCTCATGCCCGAAAGCGACTTTGTTTTTATCGGCAGTTCGAGTTTTATCGACAAAACCCTGCCGCGCTATCTGGCACTGTCAAAAAACGCGCAGAAAATCACCATTGTCGGGCCATCGACGACACTGGCTCCCCTGTTGTTCGATTATGGTGTTCATGACCTTTCCGGCTTTGTGGTCAAGGATGTCGAGCGGGCAGCCCGCCTGATCAGAGGCGCCGAAAACGGCAAAATGTTTTCCACCGGCCAGAAAGTCGCCTTCAGAAAGAAAAGCTGACGACCCACACAGGCACGCGCAATTTTCTACAGATTGCGCGGCTTTTGCTTTATAATGCAGCAATAAAATGAATTATCGCAGGGGGAGTCTGAACCCATGAACCAGGAACTGAGCGCCGCTGACACCATGAAATTGTTACTGATCGAGGCTTTGCGCGATAAACGCCTCGATGAGACAGACAAGCAGAAGATTATCAAGCTGGCTGACCTCCTTGGAATCAGCAAGACCAAGGTTGAGCAGCAGTTGCACGAATCGATCGCCGATGCCGATGCCTCAAAAGACGCGCCGCGGCACTTCGACGGCAAAGCCCTGTTCTTGAGCGCCTGCGACTATGCCAGCGCTGACGGCGTTCTCAGTGAGCTCGAAAAGAAGCACCTGTTCGCGCTCAAAGAGGTGCTTAAAATCGAAGACGACTGGTATCGCCGGCGCATGCAGGAAATCACCATTCTCTGCAGCACCAGCAAAGACGAGATTCTCGATGATAACGCCGATGTCAGCGATCTCGCAAATTTTGA
>CAZMWO010000037.1:0-15405 GCA_964569565.1 uncultured bacterium
GATTGAATTCTTGAACTCTTATGTGACAGAAGACTAGATTACAGTTTTTCTCCTGGACAGCAATTCTCGTTGAAACCTCAGGAACTTTTGAAAAAATTGCCAGACTTCTCACCAGCAACTGCTGTTTAGCGGCGATGTGGTGGTGGAGTGGTGAAGTTTCCGTTGTCTGAATCTGGTACATAGTGGTAGTCGCGGTGGTATTTTATTGGCGCATCTGGCCATTCGTATCTGATGTTTACCAGTTGTGCTGCAAAGTTCTCGGGTTCGAATGAGGTTGTGCGCACAGGTGAATAACTGCCCTCGCCATAACCGGTGCCTGCCTGTTCGCTCATTTTTCTGGGGCTGGCACTCATTCTGTCTTCTTTCAGATAGTCCATTGGAGGTTCAAAGTAGCGTTCTCTGAACGCGGCGACTTTGATCCAGCCAAGCTGCGAGTAGTCACCCATGCGACCGGCGTAAGAATCGTCATCACTGGTAAAATAGAACCTCTGAACTTTTGAGTATGACGATCGCCAACCTTCAAAGTTGCCTGTCTGGCCAGGATTCAGCACATACATGCTTTCGTTCGACCGGTTGTATGAGCGGTCTCCGCTGATTATGTTGCGTCCATCGACAGATATCGACAGCGCAACCCGGCCGTGCCAGTTGTTTCTGACCCTGATCGTGTAGCGTTCGCCCTGCCTTGCCTCTACATAAAGGCTTGATCCGTCGCGTCTGCCTGAATATGTCAGCAGTCCGCGGTCGTCTCCGATTATATCGACATCGATAATGTTTGCCGGCCATCTGACATATTCTGGTTCTCTGATAAAATCAGGTTTTCTGGCATCAGTCGCGCCGGTCGAGAGGAACAAAATGCATAAGATAACTACGCTGAGAACTGCCGTGTGAATTTTCATGACCTGCCTCCCACAAATTGTACTCATTATATTTAAAACGTATCAGGTCAGCTTACAGATTCATATTTTTTTTGAGCCGACAGAGTCATCTATGACAGGTGAATATGATGCCTGCATATGTTAATATTGTTCAGTTTGAAATTATGCTTGGAGGGTCTGATCATGGAATTCAACGAACTGGTATTCGCGCGCAGAACTGTCAGAAGATTCAGCCAGGAACCTGTGCGGCAGGTAGCGCTCGAGAAAATTTTAAAAGCCGGACTGGCTGCTCCGAGTCCGAATAATTCTACGCCCTGGTCGATAAGCGTTGTTACCAATGGCGAAGTCATACAGAAAATGCGCCATGCGGTAAATGAACGTCTGGATCTGATGTTTGCAGCAGTTAAACCAGATCATAAGGCGGTTCTCGACAAGGTCAAGGTTTTTTCGACGGTTTTTGCCAATGCGCCGGTTGTACTGGCCATTTTCAGCCGGCCTTATCATGCCCCGGTGCACGATCTGCTTGCCGATACAGACATTTCGCCTGAGCAGATCAGCGAACTGCGTCGGCACCCTGAACTTCAGGCTACTGGTGCCCTGGTGCAGAACATTCTGCTTGCTGCCGCTGAAGAAGGTCTTGGTTCATGCTGGATTTCAGGTGCTCTGGTTGCGCGGCGTGAACTCGAATCAATTCTCAGCGCCAAAGACATGCATCTTGAAACACTGGTTGCTCTTGGTCACCAGGAAAGTCAGCCGCATCCAAAAGAACCTCTCGATCTCGAACTCTACGTAAATTACATTCCCTGACGGGGTCAGTAACGCATACCTTTTTCAGGGCTTTCGCCCGACCGGGAACAGATAAAGTGGCGTTTCGGGACTTGTCAGGCCGAGAACGGCTGAGACCTGGTCTTCGTCGATGGCTCCGACAGGCACGGATCCCATTCCTAGTGCTTCGGCCTGCAGACAGATATTTTGGCCGGCATGTCCTGCCTCCATGTATGTGTATTTTAGACCGCGACTGCCATAGCGCTCTGTGGTGCGCTCAAAAAATGCAGAAAAAATGATTATCGCCGGCGCTTCTTTGACATGCTGCTGGTTGACCGCAGCATCGGAAAGGTCGGCGCGGTAGTCGCCCTTTTTGATGAGTTCCAGGCTGTGACTTGCGAGATTGTAGTGATAAATTCCAGGTTCCAGACCGGCCACATTTCCGGTAAGCAGGTAGGTTTCGAGCGGATAGGTCGCGCCGGCAGCAGAGGTGTCGTTGTCAGGACGACAATCTTACCGGTGATGCCGGCATTATCGTTGCAACCGGTAAGCAGAATAATCATTATGCAGCCAAAAGCAACGGTAATAGCAGTAATAATCTTGTATCTGGCCAGCATCTGCTCTCCTCAGATAAAGATCAGAATAGCTTCGACAACGCAACAACGAAGCCGGCGGAGCCTGCAAAGGTCATGAATGCAGACATGAACATCAGCGCCCAGTAAAAAAACGGCTTTTCCTGACGACTGAACATTTCGCCCTTGAAGCCGAGGCACCTGTCTCGATAGCCGCACCAGGTGACGTAAGCGAAGCTCCCGCAGAAAACTGCCATGATCAGAACAGTTACAAGTTTATCCTGCATCAAGTTGTCCTTTTTGTTGTCTTCTTTATGTGCTCATTACAATATCACAAAATTTGTGCATATTTAATGAGACATTATCATAAAAGTCTTTCTGATGTGGCATTCTGGGGCTGATCATTGTAAAATCCTGGCTAGTCTATCACGGTGGTAATCATCTTATGCAGACAGATTTAAAGATTCAGGCGCAGGCTGTGTTCCTGCGCAAATTTGCTTCTGAAGATGTCGAAAAGGTTTTTTTGATGAGCATCGAGGATTCTATGAAAAAATGGATTCCCGATCAGGTTTATCGCGATGTCGGCCATGCTGGCGAAGTTCTGGATTTTTTGACGAGCCAGTATCACCCGGGTGTGTCGCCGTCCTCAGTACCTGTGGTTCTTGGTATCTGTCTGGCCGAAACAGGTGAATTGATCGGTCATGTCGGCATCAGCCCGTTGCGGGAAGACGTCGAAGTCGGCTATGCCATTGAAGAGAAGCAGCAGGGAAAAGGCTATGCAGGCATGGCGGTCAGGGCGATGTGCGAATGGGCGCTGGCAGAATTTGCGCTGCCACGTCTGCTCGGCGTAGTCGCGGTCGATAACCACGCTTCCTGTCGTGTGCTCGAAAAGGCCGGCTTCAGGCTGATATGCGAAGAGACGGGCAAAATGCATGGTATTGAGCGCCTGCTGCGAAAATACGAGATCACTCCGGCGGTTTGTGCCCGGTAATAGTCGGTAGCGCCCTGATAAATATTTAAAAAATGGCTCGAAAATGATATTCTGTAGAGGCCGCTCATAAAGATTCTTGTATCTCCATGTCGGCTGCAAAGGATAAACAGATGAAGATTGTGCAGGATGACTTTAAAGAAGGAATTTCGCCGGCATGAAGAAGAAACTGACTCTGATAATGCCCTCTATCGGCCGCAAACCTGACCAGGAATATATCACGACCTGGCAGATGGAACCTCTGGTTCTGGCTGTTCTGGCTTCGCTGACACCTGACGACTGGGAGATAACCATTCAGGACGACCGCGTCGCGCCTGTCGATGCAAGTATCGAGGCCGATCTCGTCGGGATCACTACTGAAACTTACACAGCCCGCCGGGCCTATCAGATTGCGGCAAAATATCGCAAACGCGGGGTGCCGGTGGTCATGGGCGGCTATCACCCGACCTTGTGGCCTGATGAAGTTCAGAACTATGCTGATGCCATAGTCGTCGGCCCGGCAGAAGGCATCTGGGAACAGGTGCTGAATGATGCTGCGGCAGGCTGCCTGAAAAAGCGCTACGACGGGCCACACGATTTTCCCTGGAAAGGCATTTATCCGAAACGTGAAGTCTATGCTGATAAAAAGTATCTGCCGCTGGCGCTGGTCGAGTTTTCACGCGGCTGTTCGCACCATTGCTCGTTCTGCTCGATAACTTCGTTTACCCGCGGCCGGCATTATTTCAGGCCGCCCGAAGAAGTCGCCGAAGAGATCAGGCGTACCGGTCAGAAGATTGTTTTTCTGATCGACGACAATATTGCTGCCAATCCGCAGGCGGTTCTCGATCTTAGCCGTGCTCTCAAACCACTTAAAATAAGGTGGGTCACTCAGATCAGCGTCGAAGCCGCTGCTGACCCTGAACTGATCGGAGCAATGGCTGACTCCGGCTGTGTTGGCGTGTTGATCGGGTTTGAATCACTTCGTTCAGACCTGCTCAGCAGCCTCAACAAAGACAGCAATGAGTCGATAGAACTCTACGAACGTGCGCTGGCCGAGCTTAAAAAGAATAATGTCTGTGTTTATGCGACCTTTCTTTTTGGCATCGACGGCGATGATTTGAGCTCTTTTCCAAGAACACTCGAATTTGCCAACAGGCATCAGTTCTTTCTGGTCGCATTCAACCATCTCGTGCCATTCCCGGGAACCGCTCTTTATGCAAAGCTTGCCGCGCAGGGTAGAATGATCTCTCCGGCCTGGTGGCTCGAAGAAAAATTTGCCTTCGGGCAGGTTCCTTTCAAGCCAATGATGCTGCCACCCGAAGAGCTGGCCCAGAAATGTCGTGAGTATCGTCTGAAGTTTTATTCGCTGCGTTCGATCGTGCGACGCGCTCTTGCACCAAAGACCAATATGCAGGATCTGTCGACCCTGCTGCTTTTTATCACCCAGAATTATTACGGCCGCCGCGAAGTTAACGAGAAATTTGGCATTCCGCTCGGCTTTACTGAAGACAACCACCTGCTCGCAGACTGAAACACCAACGGAGTCTGAATTTTGCCCGAGGCGATTGAACACTTTGTTTACAGGATCGGCAGTGGTTCTGAGCCTTCACTGACATCTCTTGACCGCGAGATTCGCGAACTGGTGCGCGCCAGCCGCATGCCTTCGCCATACATCGAGCTCGATTACCAGACCGAACCTTCTTTTTTGCAGGCGCTGCCGGTTTACGGTCATCACCACGACATGATTCTGGTAAGGCCGCCCGGGTTTGCAAGCCTGGCAGGGCTCGGCATTCGTTCTCTCCGTCGTGCCTGGCTTGGCGGCAAAGTAGTTGATATCGGCTATCTTCATCACCTCCGCTTTATGCCGCAGATTCGCGGCGGGCCTTATCTCCTCAGAGGCTATCGTGCCCTGCGGCGCGCCTGCAGTCAGACTCCGGTTCCGCTCACCATTACATCGATTCTCGAAGACAATCAGGCAGCCCGCGAAGTGCTGGAGAATCAGCGCGGCGGCGGTATTATGCCTTCATATAAAGCGGTATCCCGCTTTCTTACTGCGCTCATTCCCCTGCGTGGTCCGGGCACCCGCTGGCCGCAGCGTTATCGCAGTTCAGCCGCAGGAACCGAAAATATACGCCGGCTGGCAAGCGCAGATATTCCACAACTGCTTGACCTTTTTGCCGAGTTTGGCAGTTGTTACGAAGCGGCTCCTGCTTTTGCCCACGAAGACTTTTCTTCTTCGGCGGGTTGTTCTCTCACCGGCCTCGATATCACTTCAATGCTCGGAGTGTTCGAAAATTCGCGTCTTATGGCTGCCATCGGCCTCTGGAACCAGCAAAACTACAAGCAGATAATTGTTTCGCAACTCTGTAAGCCTCTGTTACTCGCGAGAGGCATCTGGCAGGCGGGGCGTTCCCTCTGGGGAAACTGCCCTGTTCCAGCAATGGGAGAAAGGGTAGACTCGGTTTTGCTCGATCCCTGGGCCGTCAGGCCGGGCTGCGAAAGCAGGTTGATGCCGCTTCTGGTCAGGGCTGCCGCGGCTGAAGCGAAACGCAGCGGAGCTGTGTTTGCCGCTTTTGGTGTTGCCGAAAAAAATCCTGCGATAAATGCAGTAAATTCTGTCTTTTTTCTGCCGTACTGGAGTATTATTTATCAGGTCTTTTGGCCTGAAACATCGGCTTATCAATTCGATGGCAGGCATTTGCAGCTGGCAAACCTTGGGGCACTATAGAATATGGGCAGTGGTTCTGAAGAAGATAAAAAACTGGTTGGACGGGTTGTAGCCGTAAACCAGCTTGATGAGGGCATCAAAAATACGATGTTCGCTTTGATGCAGCAGTTTTATTTTGTTGAACGCCCGGCGTTTTTCAACGATCTTGCCAACAAATCTTCGGTCGTGCTGCTCGAAGACAGCACTGCGCTTTTGCGCGGTTTTACCTCGGTGGCTCTTTTTGATCTGATGATAGACAATCAGCCGCTGAAAATTCTTTTCAGCGGCGACACCATAATTCATCCCGATTTCTGGGGCAGTCTCGAGCTGCCAAGAGTCTGGGGAAAGTTTATGTACGAAACTCTGCAGTCTTGCGGTAAAACACCGCTTTACTGGTTTCTCATCTCGAGCGGTTACAAGACCTATCGCTTTCTGCCAGCCTATTTCAACGAATTTTTCCCACGACACGACTGTGAAACTCCTGCGCAAATGCAGAGAATAGTAGACGCTGCTGCTACAAAACTGTTTAACTCGTCTTATGACGCAGGTCGTGGCATAATCAGACTCGAGCATCCAACTCCTCTGCGTGCTGGCATAAGTGATCCTGCCAAAGAGCGCCAGGCCAACAGTCATATCGCATTTTTTCTCGAGAAAAATCCGGGTTACGACGCCGGCGATGAACTTGCCTGTATTGCCAGACTGCAGCTCGACAATTTCAAACCCTATGTCAGAAGGCTTTTGAAAATCTGATGAAACCGGCTGAACTGGCCTGCAGCGCCATTCAGGCGATATGGATGAGCACCTGTCTGCCGGAAACCCTGCGTTTTCGTCGCGCGGCCGTAAGTTCGTTAAAATCAGTTCAGGCAGGCGTTCTGCGCGAAATACTAGCGAGCGCTGCAAACAGCGAGTTTGCCAGAGCACACGGGCTGACCGCTGCAACCGGTGTTGCCGAATTTCGTGCCAGGGTGCCCACGCATGATTATGAAGATCTGCAACCCTGGATCGAGCGTATTGCCGCCGGAAAACAGAACATATTGAGCTGTGAAAAAGTTCAGATGTTCGAAGAGACCAGTGGCTCAACCTCAGGCAGTCGGCTGATTCCATACACACCTGCTTTGCAGCGGGCATTCAACCGGGCTCTCCACCCATGGCTGTTCGATCTCTATTCGCATACTGCTGCAATCTGGGGCGGCCCGGCCTACTGGGTTGTGACTCCCAGAACTGCCGGCCGTATTACTTCCGGTGGCGTTCCTGTCGGTTTCGCTGCTGATTCTGATTATTTCGGGCGCTGGGCAAAGCCACTGATAAACTCTCTTATGGCGGTTCCTGATGATGTTAAAAGTCTTGGTGCCGGCAGGATATGGCGATATATCACGGTTCTGATGCTTCTGCGTTGCCACGATCTGCGATTGATTTCGTTATGGAACCCGACATTCTTTGCCTCGCTGGTAAACGACATCAACGACTGGTCAGATTCGCTGTTCGCCGATCTGCGCGATGGCTCATGTCATCCGGAAAAAGTCGGCGCAACCGCCTCAGGTGACGTGAATCGCTTTGGCGCCCCGGCCATGCCGGCGCGGGCCGAACTGCTGAAAACGGCTGTCGCCTCTCTGCGGGCCGGTCATCCAGCCGGGTTTGCCGCGGCACTCTGGCCGAAACTCGCGATGATTTCGAGCTGGACAGAAGCTGAAGCGGCCAGCGGCGCCTCCCGGCTGCGCGAATACTTTCCGCGGCAGTTCTGGCAGACCAAGGGTCTGCTTGCTACTGAAGGTGCGGTGACTCTGCCGGTGTTGTCTGCTCCGGCTCCGGTTCTGGCTGCCCGCAGCGCTTTTTTTGAGTTTGCGGAAGGCGAAGAGGGCAATGGCACAAGCAAACTTGCACATGAACTCGAAACTGGCGGTCGCTACCGCGTTATCATGACTACTTTCGCTGGTCTTTATCGCTATCGCCTTCACGATATCGTCGAGATGCGGGGCTGGTGGCGACGATTGCCATGTCTTACCTTCGTCGGCAAAGAAGCCATGGTGTGCGATCTCAGCGGCGAAAAGCTGAGTGCCGCCCATGTCAGAGCCATTCTCGATGCCTTGCCCGGCAGATTTGTCAGTGCCTTCATTGCCCCCGAAAGGCCGGTGACAGGCGTGCCCGGTTATCTGCTGATCGCTTCACGCGATGAAACTGCGCTTACTGAAGATGAACTGTCCAGAATTCTTGAAGACGCGCTCTGTAAAAACATTCATTACCGCTGGAGCCGGGAAGGCGGGCAACTGCAGGCTGTCAGGGTAGTGATCCTGCCGGTCTCATCCGAATGGCTCAATCAGCTGCGTCAGAAAAGAATCGAAGAAGAAGGTGGCGCACTCAGTACCGCCAAACATGGCGTATTGAGCCGTCAGTCAGGCTGGCAGGAATGGCTGAACTCTCAGCTCAGCGGGCAACCTTGCCGCGGCCGCTGAAAACATAAACCATTTTGCCTGATTCATCACGATCCATGTTGATGTTTTCGAGCACCGGAGTGAATGGCAGGCCTTTGCGCAGATTGTCTGATGCGCGCTTCAGAAACCAGTTGATACCCTGGCCGCCGATGTAACTGGTGATATCTGATGACAGGGCGTCATCTACTATCATCAGCGCTTCTCTGAAGGTGACCTGACCCTTTTTGGGAATCAGAAAGCCGATGGCCTTTACCGACACCAGGCCGGTAACATCGGTGCCCTGCAGGAAAATGAGATTGCGGCTGCCGTTATTCTTGAATTCCAGGGCTTTTTCTGAAACGGCGGTTTTGGCGTTGATTACCGCTATATCTGTGTTGCCTTCAAGTTCCTTGATGATGCTCGAAAAGTTTGCGGTGCTCTTGAAAGGCATCTTCCATGTCTGACCAGGTGCGAGGGAGCCCATTTCATAGGCGGCTTCGCCAACCTGTGGCATGACGTTGAGCTGCTCTTCATCCTGAACTATGCGATAACGTCTGAAATAGCTGTCACCGAGGAGGTTGTCGAGTTCTGTCGCATTGCTGTCATCGAGCGCTTCAAGGCTTATTTCTGAAAAACCAAGTTCGCCTTCGACAACCGAAAAGCCATTCGGCGCGACAAAGTTCTGAACGAAGATTTCCATGTCGAAAAGCTTTTCGGGCAGCAGCTTCATCACGACTTTCATTTTGCCCGGTTCGGGAATTACAGTCTTGAGTTTGGCGAGAAGATTGGCTTCGCGCGAGGCTGAGAGGTTGCCGGCGCTGCCGTCTTCCCGCATTACTTCCACACTTATGCGCTTTTCTTCGGGCAGTTTGCTTAAATCCTCATGGGCTTTGCGAATTTTGCTCTGCAGGCTTTTGCGCTGTTCTTCAAGACTTTTGCGATCAACAGTGTCGAGGTCGGGCAGGCTCGGGTCCAGGTAGCGTTCGACGCTGGCGATCATCTTTTCGATTTCTTCACGGGCCTTTTCGTCGAGAGCGGCGTCCTGTTGTGCTTTGGTGAATTGAAGGCGCTTGTAGGCCTTCTCGAGAACGACTTCGAACATCTGGCGCGCCGCTTTGCGTGCCTTTACCTGATTTGCCGACTTGAGAAGTTCTTTAAATGGAGTGATGTCGTGGTCGCGTTCGAGGCTTTCACGCAAGTGCTCGTCGATTTCGCCTGCTTTTGCGATAAAATCAGGGTTCTGTATGCCCTGACCGCCTGTCGAGTAGGCAGATGTCATTTCTTTGATCAGGTTGTCGATTTCGCTGGCAAAAGCGCCGGTAGCAAACTGAAACATACAGAACACAACAAGAATACCTGCAAGACGGTTTTTCATACATCCCTCCGTAAATAAATCCCGGATTATTAGTGAGAACAGGTTTATTCTATGCGAAACCCAGTTGATGTGCCAGTAAAAAGCACAGCCCGGCACTATTTTCGCAGGTGCGGCTTGATTGCGGTCAAAAAGGTCACCGGCAGTTCGGCTTTGATTTTTACAAAACCGTCGCCCCATTCCTGCGAGAAAATTTTGCCGATTTTCATGGCATCGCCAATATAGGGTGAGCCGACAGGCAGTTCGATCTCGACATTGCGGCGGTTGCGGCACATTATGCTTTCGATGCGACTCTGCAGTTCGCCGATATTCTCTCCGGTCAGGGCCGAAAGCAGAATGCAGTCGGGATAGGCCGCTTTGAGCAGTTCTTCTGATACTGCTGTGCCACGGTCGATCTTGTTAAAAATGTATATGCGCTCGTGTTTTGCCGCGCCAATCTGCTTGAGAACTTCTTCGACGGCTTTGAGATGCTCCCTGAACTGTGGATCAGAAACATCGCTGACCAGCAGCAGCACCTCAGACTGCACGACACTCTCGAGCGTGGCCTTAAAAGCATCGACCAGCCCGTGTGGCAGTTTGCGTATGAACCCGACAGTGTCAGAGAGTATGCACCAGTGGCTGCCCGGCAGTTCAATGCGGCGCGCAGTCGGATCGAGGGTGGTGAACAGGCCGTTACACATCTTGACATCGCTGCCAGACATCTTGTTGAGCAGTGTCGATTTGCCGGCATTGGTGTAGCCGACCAGTGAAAACAGCGGCGCAAAGCGGTCTACTCGCTGCTTGCCCTGCTGCTCGCGCGCCTTGCCTACCTTTTCGAGCTCTTCATTGAGCTTTTTGATCTTTATGCCGAGAATACGGCGGTCGGTTTCGAGCTGGGTTTCGCCGGGGCCTTTGAGGCCGATACCGCCGCGTTGCCGCTCGAGATGTGTCCACATGCGCAGCAGTCTGGGCAGCTGATAATGAAGCATGGCGAGTTCGACCTGCAGCTTGCCTTCCTTCGTCGAAGCATGCTTGGCGAATATGTCGATGATTATCGAAGTGCGATCCTTGACCGGCAGACCTGTTTCTGCCTCGATCGTTTTTATCTGCAACGCGCTGAGTTCGTCGTCGGCCGCGATGTATTCGGCTTCGAGCTTTTCCGCCAGTTCCTTGACTTCGTGAACTTTGCCGGTGCCGAAGTAATTGGCGCGCATGGCTTTGTCGCGCTTCTGAATCAGCGTGCCGACCATCTCTGCGCCCAGCGTTTTGAGCAGTTCGCCGAGTTCGCCAAGTGAATGCTCGATTTCGGCGTCGGTCTGTTTCGGCGTCTGCACGGCAATGGCGAGAACTTTTGGCGGTTCGGGTTTTACTGCATGTAGCTTCATGGCTGTATTCTTTCTTCGGCTTTGACTTCGAACGCCATAATTTACTACTGTTCGGGCCTAAAATCCAGTGCCTTTACTGCTTTACCCGGGTCATTTCGACAAAATCGATAAACAGGTCGAGATCTTTTATTGCCTGATCGGCAGTGTATTCTGCGTGATATTCTTTGAGACAGCGGTAAACCCGCTCTTTCTGCTCGATTTCGACAAAGGGAAAAAGCGCCGCGATTTTTGCTGCACGTTCAGGCGTGAAGTATTGCCTTGCATCTTCATCGCCTATTCCTGAGAGAAAGAAACGTTTTTCATCGCCATGCGGAAATCTGGTTGGCCCCATGAAGGGTATCATGCTCATTATGCGTTCGTAGAGGTTCCAGCCGCGAATGGCCAGGTAGCGTGGCGGCGTTACGTAAGCGGTTGTCATCAATTCTTCCTGAATGATGAAATCTATTTTTAGCATAATGTCACGGTAAGTCAGGCTGAGATGGGGTATGCCGCGCTCGTCGTGCAGACTTACTCCCTGTCTGGTTTCATGAACGATTTCTCCGCCCAGGCGGGCTTGCAGTGCTTTCAGAAATTCAACCGGTTCCATTGCGTTCCTTTCTCAGGAGGGGCAGTCGATGTTGTAGTGCAGGCCGACGCTTCTGTCACGTTTCAGCGCGGCATCGACGATAAGTTCGGCAACCACTATCAGATGGCGCAGTTCGATAAAATTACGGTTTACCCGGTGGCGCGAATAATAGTCCTGAATCTCGACCTTGAGCAGATCTATTCTGCTTCTCGCGCGGCGCAGGCGTTCGAAGCTTCTGACAATGCCGACGTAATTCCACATGGTGCGCCTGATTTCTTCCCAGTTGTGCAGCAGCAGAACTTCTTCCCGCGCTTTTTCAACGCGGCTGTCGTCCCATGGTGGTACGGGCTGCTGTGGACGATCGATACCAGATGCCAGCATGTGTCTTGCCGCTGAAGCACCAAAAACAAGGCATTCGAGCAGTGAATTACTGGCGAGACGGTTGGCGCCGTGCAACCCGGTGCAGCTTGCTTCGCCTATCGCATACAGGCTGTTCAGGCCGGTCTGGCCGTTGAGGTCTACTTTGAGGCCGCCGCAGGTGTAATGCGCCGCCGGCACCACCGGAATCGGCTCCCGGGTTATATCAATGCCGAGATCGAGGCACTTCTGGTAAATACCCGGAAAATGCCCCCTGATGAATTCTGCCGGCTTGTGCGAGATGTCGAGCCAGACGTGACGAATGCCGAGGCGTTTGATCTCGTGGTCGATTGCGCGGGCTACGATATCGCGTGGCGCCAGTTCAGCCCGTTCATCGAATGCCGGCATGAATCTGGTGCCGTCGAGAAGCTTGAGCTGAGCGCCTTCGCCGCGCATTGCTTCGGTTATCAGCGATGCGCCGGCCTGGGGGTGATAGAGGCAGGTCGGGTGAAACTGGTTGAATTCAAGATTTTCGACATGACAACCGGCGCGGTAACCCATGGCAATACCGTCACCGCTGGTTACCGAGGGGTTGCTCGAATAGAGATATACGCGGCTGGCGCCACCGGTCGCTATGACGGTTTTGCCGGCCGAAAAGGCGTCGACGCGGTCTTCGGCTTCGTTGTAGATATAAGCGCCGAGGCAGCGTTCGTCGCGCTGGTACAGGTCGATTGCCACATGGTTCTCGAAAATACTGATATTGCTGCGATTTTTAGTAGCTCTGACCAGGGTTTCTTCGAGGTCACGGCCGGTCGAATCGGCCGAATGAATGATACGCCGGTGCGAATGGCCGCCCTCGCGGGTCAGGTGATAGTTGTTGCTGTCGCTACGGGTGAAGTTGATGCCGAGGCTGATGAGCCACTGTATCGATTCGGGCGCATTTTCGACGGTAAACTTGACTGCTGCCGGGTCGCAAAGTCCGGCTCCGGCTATAAGTGTGTCCTGCACGTGTGACGCGAAAGAATCGTCGCTTTCGAGAACTGCTGCTATGCCGCCCTGGGCGTAGTTTGTCGAATTCTCATGCAGAACGTCTTTGCAGATTACCGCGATCGAAAGCTTTTCTGGCAGACGCAGGGCGAGGCTTAGGCCGGCGGCACCGCTGCCGAGAACGAGAACGTCGAAGGTATGTTGCATATTCAGCTGATTCTCATGTCAAAGCGCATCGACAGGTTGATCGCTCTGATGTGCTTGGTAAGCGATCCCGAAGAAACATAATCGACATTGGTAGCGCCGATCTGGGCGATATTGTCGAGCGTCACATCGCCTGAAACTTCGAGTTTGACGCGGCCGGCATTGATTGCAACGGCTTCTTTTATGCGCTCGAGATTGAAGTTGTCGAGCATCACTATATCGGCGCCGCCTTCGATAGCTTCTTTGAGCCCCTCGATATTTTCGACTTCGATTTCGACACTGCGGCCGGGTGCGATTCTGTGCGCCGCTCTGATCGCTTCGGCAATCGAGCCGCAGGCGCTGATGTGGTTCTCTTTGATCAGAAAAGCGTCGAAAAGACCCATGCGATGGTTTTGTCCACCGCCGCATTTGACCGCATATTTTTCGGCCAGACGCAGACCGGGAATTGTCTTGCGCGTGTCGAGCAATCTGGTTTTACTGTCGCCGAGTTTTTCTACATAAGCGCGGGTAGCGGTTGCTACGCCTGAGAGGGTCTGCAAAAAGTTCAACGCCGTTCGTTCGCCGGTCAGCAAACTGCGTGCGCGGCCTTCCAGCGTGTAAATAACGCTGTCGGCGCCGATCTGGTCGCCGTCGTTGTAGTTCCAGCTGACTTTGATATCACCATCTATCTGGTTAAAAACTTCATCAACCCAGTCCTTGCCGCAGAGCACCATGTTTTCACGGGTGAACACGCGGGCACTGGCTTTGCGTGTCTGCGGAATCAACATCGCGGTAATATCGGGCTGCCCCTGCAGATCTTCATATAAAGCGGCTTTAACGTTGTCTCTGATTACATTTTGCAAATCCATGTTCAGTTCTTCTTTCTGAATTCGAGCATGCGGGTCAGCGGCAGCATCGCTTTTTTGATGATGTCGGCCGCAAGTTTAATTTCATTTTTGCCGGTTTTAAGGGCTTCGAACAGGTTTTCGAGGCTGTTCATCTTCATCCACGGGCAGTTGGCTTCGCAGTCGACTTTGCCACCGTATGGCTCAGTGCCTGCTGCGATAAATTTTTTATCAGGGCAGGCCTGCTGCATCTTGTAAAATATGCCGGTTTCAGTGGCCACGATGAATTTTTTAGCCGGGCTTTGCTTCGCCGCTTTGAGCAGTTGCGAAGTCGAACCGACAAAGTCGGCAAGCGCGATAACCTCGGCTTTTGATTCTGGATGCACCAGTAATTCAGCTTCGGGGTAGCGTTCCTGCAACTCGCTTATTCTTGCCGCGTCGAATTCGGCATGTACTATGCAGCAGGCGTCCCAGAGCAGAACGTCACCACCGCTCTGACGAGTGATATAGTCGCCAAGATAGCGGTCTGGCGCCCAGATTATCTTTTCGCTCTTACTGGTCAGGTGTTTGATCAGATCTACAGCCATACTGGAAGTCACGACCCAGTCGGCCATCGCTTTTACTTCGGCCGAAGTGTTGGCGTAAACCACCACTGTGCGCCCCGGGTTGGCATCGATGAATTTTTTGAAATCTGCCGGTTCGCAGCCAAGATCGAGCGAACACTCAGCCTTGAGATCAGGCATCAACACCGTTTTTTTCGGGCTGAGAATCTTTGCTGTCTCGCCCATGAACCTGACGCCGGCTACAACGAGAGTCTGTGCCGGGCTTTCGGCACCAAACCTCGCCATTTCGAGTGAGTCGCCGATAAAACCGCCGCTTTCTTCTGCAAGTCTCTGAATGTCGGCGTCTGTATAATAATGCGCAATCAGCGTGGCGTTTTTTTCTTTGAGCAGTTTTTTGATTTCGCCTGCCAGTATGGAAGAATCTGGCGGTGCGCCGGTTCGCCTGACCGGCTCGGGCAGGTGCTTTTCGATCTTGTGCAGAAAATTCTGGCTCACTTTGCTTCTCCTGCTGGTTTTTCAACTGGCCGGGAACTGCGCCCGACAGTTGCATTTTACTCCAATCCGGCGCGCCTGCCAACATTTGATCAGCTATTCTTTAAACCCGACGAGAAGAGAGAATCCGCAGTCGCCCACAGGATGTGGGTGATACCTGGGCGCATCAGGATGGAAGTGCCCGGGTGATTTCGCCGATGTGCGCAGATTATCGACTATTGCCATGACGCACAATAAGCACGGAAGAGAGGCATCTCCCCAGACATCTATTCATTTGGCTGTCAGAAAAATGTAGACAGAGCGACTGCATAACATAAAATGAGCAATTGTAAACAAAGGGCGTAGGCGGGTATCTCAAAAGCGTAAGCTTGTGAGCCGAGCAC
>CAZMWO010000038.1:0-256 GCA_964569565.1 uncultured bacterium
GCGTCTTTCGGGAGATCCTCGGGCAGAAGCGGTACGGTGATTCTATCCAGGTGTTTCTCCTGCGGCTGCAGTTCGAACTCACCGTTGCCGAGACGCGCGATCTTCCAGTCGCGCCGGTTTGCGATAACTGGCAGGTCTTCCTGCTTGAGGCTGATCAGGCCTTTCCAGACAAGTTCGCCGATTTCGTGGTTATAAACCGTCTGTTCGCTGATGTAACCCTCGAGCAGAGGTGAGAGGTCTTTGCCGAGTTGCCCGC
>CAZMWO010000038.1:266-15123 GCA_964569565.1 uncultured bacterium
TACAGCCGGGTTAAGCTTGAAGCCAAAAGGATTGACGAAGAGAAACAGGTGGATGATCGCGGTCAATACAATGATTCCGGCGAGATGGTAGTTAAGCGGCAGCGGTTCGACTTCGCTGAAGCATTTGAGCAGCATGGTCAGCCCCATCAGGATGAAAACCGGTACTGACGCAGGGTTTATTACCGCCATAAATCCGGTAATCGCGTAAAAAAACAGATTCGGCATGTCCTCGTGCCCGAGACGATGCAACGAAATCAGGTTGATCAGCAGAAAAATGCCGGCCAGCAGATACATTATGCGTACATCGGTCTCCGGCATGAACTGCCAGGCAAGAACCGATGTGCGATCAACCGCAGTAGCCGCGCCTTCCGGAAAGAACAGAAGCCCGGTCAGTGCGCACAAAACCAGGGTTGGGCTGTATTTGTCGTTGTAAAAGGCGTGACAGGCGACCAGAATAACGAGCAGCCAGCTGTTGAGGCTCAAACCGCTTGCCGCCGCCGTTATCGGTATCAGAATAACTCCGAAATTGTTCTTGAGCCGGTCATTGTCGAGGATAGTAAGGGTTCCGGCGATAAAAATCAGCTGCAAAAGCATGCGCAGACTCAGATAGGACTGCATCGACAGCGAAAATACCGCCAGCAGAAGAACGCCCGGCATGATTTCGCGGCTTTTGAATACCCAGGTGCAGATCAGGCAGCACAGCAGAAAAAAGGTTATGTGAAAAACCGCCTTGAGCCCGAGCAAAGAGGCGGTTGAGTCTGCTATTGCCAGAGCCAGCGATTCAGGAAGAAAAACCCAGCCGATCTGCAGATCGAAATCACGCGCCAGCGCCAGATCCCAGAAGGTTGCTGCCGGAAATGGCGCTGAGCGCGTAAAAAAGAAGAGCACGGCGACTGTCGCCACCAGTGCGGCGATGCGGTTCCACTCTATCGGCTGGCCGGCGTCAGGCCCACGCTCTTCTGTGCTGTTGCTGTCGTCTAACATTTTTGCCACTATTTATCGAGGCCAAGTATTTTTTCGGGCTTTATCGGCAGTTGGCGAATTCTGATTCCGGTCGCGTTGTAGACCGCATTGGCAATCGCCGGCGCAATACCCATCAGCGGTACTTCGCCAAATCCCTTGGCGCCGTAAGGCCCGCGGTCATAGGCATGTTCGACGATAATCGGGTCAAGTTCCGGCGTGTCTTCAGTCGTTGGCAGAATATAGGTGGCAAAGGCGTTGTTGAGCATGCGGCCGTTTGCGTCGTGGCGGATCTCTTCCATGGTTGCGTAGCCCATTCCCTGCAGGGTGCCACCTTCGATCTGGCCTTCGACCTGCTGCGGATTGATGGCTTTGCCCATATCATGCGCAGAAGTAATGCGGGTTACCCTGAACTCGCCGGTTTCCATGTCTACTTCGACCTCAGCGATATTGGTGCAGTAGCTGTAAACGAAATAGGCGTTGCCCTGACCGGTATCCTTGTCGTAAGAGGAGTCCGGTGCGATGAACCAGCCGAAGGCGCTGGGCATGAGCCGGGCCGCATAAAGCTTTTCGGCGAGTTCCCTGAAGCCGATTTTTTTGCCCTCAGGTTCAGCCTTAAGAAAAGCGGTGCCGTCGATCAAATCTACTGCATCGGTGCCTTTCGCGCCGAGCAGGTCGGCAGCCACCTGCAGCAGCCGCGGTCGCAGCTGTTCAGCCGCCAGCATCAGAGAGTTGCCCGACATGAAAGTCGTGCGGCTGGCCACAGTTGGTCCTGAATCTGGCACCAGATTGGTGTCGGTCTCAACGACGTTTACCAGTTCATAAGGGGCGCCAAGTGCGTCGGCAGCGATCTGTGCCAGGACAGTGCGGGCGCCCTGTCCCATTTCGACGTTGCCGATGGCGCAGTGAACTGAGCCGTCCTTCATTATCGTTATGCTGGTGCCGGCGCGGTCGAGGTGCTTGCCACCGGCGCCAAGGCCGACGCCATAATATACGGTCGAAACGCCGACGCCCTTGCGCAGGTTGCCGCTGCGCTGATCGGGCTTCTGCCATTTGCCTTTCCAGTCGGCTTTGGCACTGGCTTTTTCTATGGTTTCCATCAGGCCGCATGACTGGTCGATGATCTGACTGGTTGCCGTACTCGAACCAACCTTGTAGCCGTTGATCCGCCTGATTTCGACTGGGTCGATATTCAGGGCGACAGCAATTTCGTCGATCATCGATTCGCCGGCGAAAATTACCTGCGGCGAGCCAAAACCACGATAGGCGCCGCAGGGGACCTTGTTCGTCGCAACGCCCCAGGACCTGATATGAATGTGATCGCATTCGTAGGGCCCTAGTGCATGCACTGTGCCGCGCCACAATACTATCGGGGTGAGCGTCGAATAGGCGCCACCATCGACGTAATAGTCGATCAGCGCGGCGGTAATTTTGCCACTGGCATCGGTGCCGATCTTCATTCTTATCAGCCCGGGATGCCGCTTGGAACTTGCTATGATGTCTTCTTCGCGTTTGTATATAAGCTTGGCCGGGCGGTTATACAGCTGCGCGACGATCGCGGCCTGACCGGCGACAACCGAAGGAAAATCTTCCTTGCCACCAAAGCCGCCACCAGTAGTAGTTTGAACTATTCTGACCTGATTGCGTTCACGCCCGAGCGCCTGAGCTACCGCATCGTGCACGTAGAAAGGGCATTGCATTGTGCCATAAACCGTCATCGTGCCTTCGATGCCGGGAACAGCGATTACACCGTTGGTTTCGAGATAAGCGTGCTCCTGATAAGGGGTTTCGTATTCCTGTTCGAATACGTGTTTTGCCGATTTCATCGCTTCTTCGGCGTTACCCTTTTCGACATTGTAGCGACTGAAAAAGTTGTCGCTGCCGTAGATTATCGGCGCCGAATCGGCAATAGCTTCTCTTATGCTGAGCAGCGGTTTGAGCGGTTCGATATCCAGCGTGACCATTGCCGCTGCCGCCTGAGCTTCTTCGTAACTCTCAGCCACGACAAGCGCTACCGGTTCGCCATGAAAACGTACGTAGTCCTGCGCCAGAAAAGGTTCGTCCTGAAGAACCAGAGGAACTGCGTTTTTGCCTGGCACCTGGTCGGCCGTGATGACGCCGACTACTCCGGGCATTCTTTCGGCGGCGCTTTTGTCGATACCCTTCAGTCTGCCGTAGGCATACGGTGAACGCACGGTAAAAATGTGCAGTATGTCGGAAAAGTTGTAATCGTCGATATATTTCGCCAGCCCTCTCAGCTTGTCGAGGGCATCTTTACGTGCTACCGGTTTCCCCACTACAGGCATCTTCAAACCTCCTGAGGTTTTTCAGCATTTTTTTTGCAGTTTAGCACATGCCGCCGTCAGTTTCCAAAATTTCTGATACCGGCGCCGCCAACTTTTTCGGTTTGCCTGGCAGCAAAAAAAGGCGCACGAAACCGCCCAGATAAAAAGAGAGATAGTGACAACCGCCGGCATCTGCATCAGGCCGGTAGAAAAGGGAAATTACAGCCCCAGAATGAACTTGGCTGCTACAACGACTACTATGGCAATAACCAGGAATAACAGTTTCTGCCTGGTTCCGCCGGCGGGGTCGAACTGCGGTGTCTGCTGGTCCTGATTCTCATCGTGTTTTTCGTTCTGGTCATATTCCATGTGCTGATGATCCTTATGTGACAGGCTCTGTGAGGTTTTACAGCTAAATCGATAAAATCAGCCACACTGGCTCACGCCGGTATCCTAGCACGTCAGACATTCTCGCTGCAACAATGAATTCTTGTTGCCAGCGTACAGTCTACGACGCATGCGGCTTGCGGTTGCTCGCAAAAAATGCGATAAAGGCTGTTATTTTGCAGCGAATTGTGGCATATATATTGGTCAAACATCATATTATCTTTCGCAAAGGAACAGGCGAGCAAACATGTATCTCAAGTCACTCGAGCTGATGGGCTTCAAGTCTTTCGGCCGCAAGACTGTTTTTGACTTTCAGCCAGGCATCACTGCAATAATTGGCCCCAACGGTTCAGGTAAGAGCAACGTTTGTGATGCTATACGCTGGGTTCTCGGCGAACAAAGCGCAAAAGCCCTGCGCGGCACCAAAATGTCGGAAGTTATCTTTGCCGGGTCTGCTGAGTTCAGGCCGGCCGCATTTTCGCAGGTGAAGCTGATTCTCGACAACGAAGACCGCGCCATGCCCATGGATTATTCAGAAGTCAGTATCGGCCGCCAGCTGTTCCGGTCGGGCGAGAGCAACTATTTTGTCAACAACGGCCGCACGCTGCTTTCCGAAATCAAGGAAATGCTTATGGATACCGGCATTGGCAAAGATGGCTACTCGGTCATCGGCCAGGGCGATATCGAAGATATCGTCTTTCAGCGCACGCAGTCACGTCGCGCGCTGATCGAAGAAGCCGCCGGTATAACCAAGTTCAAGCACCGCAAGCAGAATACTCTGACCAAGCTTGGCCACACCCGCACCAATATCACGCGCCTCAAAGATATCATCAGCGAAATCGAAACCCAGCTGGGCCCTCTGGCAGAGCAGGCTGAAAAGACCAGAAAGTATCAGGCGCTGGCATCTGAGATCAGACAACTCGAAATCGACCTGATTCTATTCGATCTTAACCATTACTATTCCGAACAGGAAAACATCAATTCGATGCGTCTAGGCCTGCTTGCCAAGATCGAAGAAATCGAAAAATTTCTGGCCGAGGTCGACAGCAAAAAAGCTGATGCCCGCGTCAGGTTCGCCGAATTCGAAGAAGTTCTCAAAACCCGTCAGGACGAAGTTAAGGCGGTAACTCTGCAGATAGATGATCGCCGTAAACAGGTTGGCGTTCTGCGCGAAGATATCCGCAGTCAACAGGCCCGCTGCCAGGCAATTCTCGAAGAGATAGAGGGCATCGAAACCATGTTGCTCGATGGTGGCCAGGAAATCTCTGACGCCGAAAACCGTCTTAAAGACGAGGAAACGCGCGAAATTGACATCAGCTCAGCCATGTCAGAGGTCGAAAGCAGTATCGCCAGCGTGCGCTCAGAACTCGAGAAACATCTCAAAGAACAGGCGAACGACAAAGATTCGGCCTTTCAGATTGCGGTCAAGCTTGCTGACCGCAAGAACCGTATTACCACAGCTCAGGCCCAGGTGCAGATTCTCGAGCGTCAGCTCGAAAAAGGCGAGTCAGATGTCGTTTCGGCGCAGGCGTATGTAGATAAGCTCAAAAACGAGATTTCCCGCCTCGATAAAGAAATTGCCACGATGAAGGCAGAGGTTGAAGAGAACAGTGCCCGTCAGAACGAAGAGCTGACCCGCCTCAACAAGATCGAGAGCGAATGCCGCAAAAACGAAGAAGAGCTCAACGCTGCCACTGACCAGATTAAGATGCTCAATGCCCGCAGCAATATGCTCGAAGAGCTTCGTCATAGCAGTGAAAGTGGCATATATCGCGGAGTGCAGGCTGCGTTGGCGTTAAAAGAGACCGGCCGTCTGCCCGATATTTATGGCATCGTCGGCGACCTTATCAAGGTGCCACAGGGTTACGAAATGGCTTTCGAAACCGCGCTCGGCGCCAGTATCCAGGATATAGTCACCCGCGACGCCGAAACCGCCAAGCGGGCGATCGCGATACTCAAAGAAAACAAGGCTGGTCGCGCAACTTTTCTGCCTCTCGACATGATCACCGCACCCCCGACTGTAGAGAACCCGCGGGTTAAAGGCTGCGTTGGCGTCGCGCTCGAGCTGATTCAGTTCGACGCCAGGTTCTACACGGTGATGAGCAACCTGCTCGGCCGCATACTGATTTTCGACAACCTCGACAATGCCGTCGATTTCGCGCGCAACAACCGCAACTTCAATCGTATCGTCACCCTCGACGGTGAAATCGTGCGCTCATCTGGTGCGCTCACCGGCGGCGGTGAAGCACGCAAATCGGTCGGCATTCTTTCCCGCAAACGCGAACAGGAAGAGCTCGAAAGCAAACTCAAAACATTCACCGCCAAAGAGAGCAAATTGCGCACACTGGTTGCCAACCTGCATAAAGAGCGCCAGCAGTTGCAGAATTCAACCCGCGCCCGTGAAGAAGAGATCAGGCGGCGCGAGCAGTCAATCGGCTTTTTCGGCAAACAGGCTGACCAGTACAGGGTTGAGTTGAATGCACGCAACGAAGAATACAATAATATTGCCCGCGACCGCAGCGAAATGACCTCGCGCCTGACCGGCCTGCGTGAAGAAATCGAGAAGGCCGCCGAAGAGCTCGCTTTCTTCGAGACTCAGGATGCCGAACTCAGCGGGCGCCTGAATTCTCTGAGCGGTCGCGAAGAGTCGATTCAGAGTCGTCTATCCGCTC
The DNA here is from genome assembly GCA_964569565.1 of uncultured bacterium. Classification (GTDB taxonomy): domain Bacteria; phylum Muiribacteriota; class Ozemobacteria; order Ozemobacterales; family Ozemobacteraceae; genus Rifleibacterium. The sequence goes on from CAZMWO010000038.1 coordinate 6,571, forward strand.
TCAATGCGATGCTTGGCGAACGAAAACTCGAGCTGGCACAGGTGGTCGAGCGCAAAAAGGCTGTGCGCAAGGAAATCGAAAACGCCAGCCGCCGCCGCAAAGATGCGCAGGAACGCAAAGACCGTGCAAGTGGCGAAGTCGAGAGACTGAAGGTATTGAGTGGCGAGGGCGATGGCAAGGTTGCCACGCTTCAGAAAGAAATCGACGATTTCGAAAAGCATCGCGAGGCGCTCGAAAACGCCATGGCCGACATTCAAAGCGAGTATCGCCGGATGTCGAAAGAGCTCGATCAACTCGATCACGCTTATCAGAGCCGTGTTCGCATCGAAGATTCGACGCGCAAAAAACTCTCTGAACTCGATATCAAGATGGCCGAGGTCAAGACCCATATCAGCACCAAAGAAGGTATTCTCACCGGCGAATTCGGTCTCGATATTGCCGGTCTGACCATCAATCTGCATAAATATGAGAGTCGCGATGAGCTGGTCGGTCGTACGACCCAGCGCAAGTTCGAACAGGAACTGCTCGAACCGGTTAACCCGCTGGCAATCGAAGATTACGAAAAGACCCGCGAACGCTATGATTTTCTCAACTCGCAGGTCGCTGATCTCAGTGAAGCTGCTGATTCGCTAGAGCAGGTCATCGCCGAGATCGAGAAGATCTCTTCAGAACGTTTCCTCGAGACTTTTGCGCAGATCAATACGGCTTTCAATGATATTTTTGAAATCCTCTTTCCGGGTGGCAGCGGGATGCTCAAACTCAGCGACAAAGATAATCCTCTCGAAAGCGATGTCGATATCGCCTGCCGGCTTCCCGGTAAAAAGCTGTCGACGCTCGAACTCTTTTCGGGTGGCGAAAAGTCACTGATTTCGCTGGCTCTGCTGTTCTCGATACTGCAGGTTAAGCCGCCGGCTTTCTGTCTGCTCGATGAGGTCGAAGCCGCGCTCGATGAATCGAATGTGCGCCGCTTCAACCGCATGTTGCGCAGCTTTGCCGACAAGACCCAGTTTATCGTCATCACCCACAACAAAGAAACCATGCAGGCTGTAGACGTCATTTATGGGGTAACCCTGCAAAAGTCAGGCATATCGAGGCCGATTTCGATACGTCTCGAAGATGAGAACAAAATCAAGGAATTTACAGTAGGCAAATCAGGCCATGTCAGCGGCAGAAACATTCCGCTGGCGGCTTCGGCGGCCTCAGAGGAGAATCTGCAATGAGTGACGAACTTCAAAAGCCCCAGACTGCAACCGACGGCAACCAGGTCGTATATACCCGGCAGTGGGATGAATCGCGCATAATAGTCCTTCTGATCGGTCTCAGCCTGCTGATCGAGGGCATATTGATATATTTCCAGGCCGGGCCTTCTCAGATAATTGTGGCAGGCATTACCGGTCTGGCCGGCGTAACGCTGCTGCTGTTCGCCTGGCTGGTGCCTTTTGAAGCATTCGATGATACAACCGCCATCGACGTCGATGAAAAAAAGCCACCGTTAAGCGAGTTTCATGCCGGGCCGGCAGAATCTGCCCGTATCGTTGACCGAACTCCGGTCGAGCTCACGTCTGTGCCGGCAGCAGAAAAAGCTGCCGTCGAGGCAAAACCTTCGGTAGAACCTGTCGTTGTAGAAAAGCAGGTTGAGCCGGTTGCCGTACCGGTTGCTCCTGTTGTCGAGCCCGAACCCGAACTTTCCTGGTTTCAGCGCCTTAAAAACGGCCTGACCAAAACCCGTACCGGCTTTGTCGGCAAGCTCAAAAAGCTGGTTCTCGGCAGCACTAAAATTGACGACAACCTTCTCGATGAACTTGAAGAAGCGTTGTTTGAAGCTGATGTGGGCGTAAAGACCACTCAGGAACTTCTTGCCTACCTGCATAAAAAGGTGGACGAAGAAGATATCACTGAACCTGATAAAATCTATGTGATTCTACGCGACCAGCTGCGCGGCATGCTGACCAGATACGCTTCTGACCCGGTTCTCAACCCAAATGGTCTTACGGTTTTTCTGGTAATCGGTGTTAACGGCGTTGGCAAGACGACTACCATAGCCAAACTGGCGCGGCGCTACGTGAAAGAGGGCAAGAAGGTCATTCTGGCGGCCGGTGATACTTTCAGAGCGGCAGCAATAGACCAGATCTCGATATGGGGCGAGCGTGTCGGCGTCGAAGTGATCAGAGGCAGCGAGGGCGGCGACCCCGGCGCTCTGGTGTTCGATGCTATTCATGCTGCCAAAAAGCGTGAAGCGGACCTGTTGATCGTTGACACTGCCGGACGCATGCACGTTAAGGCCAATCTCATGGCCGAGTTGAAAAAGGTGCAGAAGATTGCCGAAAAGGAGAGTGACGGCGGCCCGCATGAAATACTGCTGGTGCTCGATGCCACTACCGGTCAGAATGCCGTGCAGCAGGCGAAACAGTTTAAAGAAGCCATGCCTATTTCGGGTCTTGTCGTCACCAAGCTCGATGGCACCGCCAAGGGCGGCGTGCTCTTTGCGGTCGAAGAACAGATAAGCGCACCGGTCAAGTTTATCGGTGTTGGCGAGAAGATGGATGACCTGATGCCATTCGATCCTGAGCAGTTTCTCGAGGCGCTTTTCGCTGACGACAGCGAAAAGACCAAGCAGAGCGACTATCAGGTGTTATAGAAAAAGAGCTTCTCCCAGAAAGCCATATCAAGGTCGATTTCCTGCTGCAGGCTTGAAAACAGAGCTTCTACCACTTCCGGGTCGGTTCCGTCTTTTTCATGCGCAACTATACGTTGGAAGGCTGCGATATGCGAATCTACTTCTGTTTGCAGCCGGTGTAGAAGTTCTGGCGCTTCGCCAATCTGGTCGTGCAGAGAGTTGGCCGGCAATATCAGCGCCTGAGTAAACCAGGTTTCCCTGTCGGGACGGCTCTCTTTATCGTCGATGAAAGCACGGCGCCCGCTGAAAACTTTCTGTACGGTTTCGATGCGCTGGGGCTCTTTCATCAACAGTATTTTGAACTTGAGAAGATTCAATTTGTCGCGGTCGATGCCGGTGTTGATCAGACTTGAAATATTGTGGCCGATTTCGGTCAGCGCAATGCTCCAGCTGTCAGTTGCAATAAAAGAGAGTGTCGGCGGAATGTGGTGCTGATTACCGTGGGCTAGAAAAAATCTGATCCACTCGCGGCTCAGCGCTCCGTTGTAACTGTTGAGGTCGGGGTGCGCCAGACTTCTCGCCAGATCGGCTTTTTCGCAGAGATCGAGCAGCAGCTGGCATCTTTCGTCGAATTCAGACTGCACGAATGCACTCATGTCGCAGGCCGGCAGTCTTATGGCGAGGGCGAACACAAAAAAGAGAACACCGGCAAGGCCCCTTGTGAGGGCCCTGCCGATGTGTTTTACCGCTTTGATATCAGTTACGGTTTTCTTTGATTTCAAGAACACGGGTTTCGAATGTGCTTTCTACAACCTTTACCGGAATGATCAGCTTGCGCCTGTTGTCGTTCTGGTCAGAGGCAAATACTTCGATAAGCACCTGATTCTGATCAGCCACCGCTTTCATCGGCATGTCTACCGCAAAGCTTGCACGTGGTCGGTCGGCCATGCCATCTACGAGATTTCCGTTGATATCCTGTGATGCAATCAGCGGAATTTGCGGGCTGTTGGCTGGCAAAAGATTGCTTTCGCCGCCGTCGAGATTGACGACCTTGATGGTGGCGTCTTTGAGTTCCCTGTAACCGGTGTTGTCAAAGATTCTGACGTTGATCAGCAGGCGGCTGGCACGTCTGAACTCGGGGAGTGCTGCCGGCAGCAGGGTCAGAACATTTATGTCGGGCTGGCCGATGTCGGTCGGATAGGCTGCGAAGCCTGGAACCAGAATTTTCATCTCAGGCGAGATAACTTCAGTGGTCTGAAGTTTGTAACAGACTGCTTCGAGTTCGCACTGGCCAAGGTCTTCGACCACAGTCGGAACCCGGCAGAGGTCATTGACATTTTCGGCGAGTGAGAATACCCAGCGGCGGTTGTCGACCTGTGAAACCAGTTCTACTTCTATGGTCGGCGGGTCGTTGTCGTAGCGCTCAACTGCCTTGATCAGAGAGTCGCTGATGTCGATCCTGGCGTTGTTGTCAACGTTTATGCCGAGGTCGGTACAGGCTTTCTCATGATAGAACTTATGTTCGATTATGGTAGCATACGAACCTATACCATCCTTGATCGAGCCGAGAACGGTATAGTTGAGCGAACCGATCCAGTTGGTCATCGGGTGCTGTTCTTCTTTGTTATTATCGAGAAGGCTGTCAAACTGACTGTTCGGGCCATATTCGGTAAGAATGGCAGTGAATGATGCTCCGGCCTCCCAGTCGTCACTGCTGAAGAAACTCGTGTCTTCAGGACCCTTGTGTATTGCTATGTCAGTGATCTCTGGCCCCTGGCAGAACTTTTTGTTGCTGTCGGTGGCATCGAACATCCGATCAGGTTTCTGGGTGGTCGGATTGATTTTGACCATTTCGTAGGCACTGAAGAATGCGCCGATCTCAGCGTGTGGATTGTTATCGTAAACGCCGAAGGTGACCTTGACTTCTGTCAGAGGATCGCCGGTCGTCTGGATGATCGGAGTTTCATTGGTGCTGGGCGCTTCGACAAATCTCGGCAGCGTGAAGTCACGTGCCAGCACACCGAGGCTCTCTTTATTGTTGTCAAAGAATTCTTCGCCGGTGTCGTCATCTCTCCAACCCTGATTGATCAGGAAGTTATTTGCCGGTTCCGCCGAATTGCCTGGCATCAGTCGCATACGGCTGAGCACATGGATGGGTTTGTTTCCATCTGCATCGTTGAGCGGAACTATGCTGCTGAAACGTCTTTCGTCAGTAGCACCATCGCCAAGATCGTTGCTCAGCCAGCTTACTCTTGGATAGATAATTTCGAGGTGCAGGTTGAAAGTTTCGGGATCTTTCGGAGTATAGATGTCCTGAGTGAACTTTGATGAATCGATCGCAATTTTCACTCCGTATTTACGGTTACCGTAATCGGTTTCGACGTTACTACTGCTACAGGTACCCGAAGCAATGAGAATTCCGCGTGGGTGACGGTCGTCAGCAGCAATATCGGCGGTAGAAACTGCCAAATTGTAAGGACCGGTCGGCTGCAGATAGAGACCCCACTGGACGAAGCTCCAGTCTGTGTCATTTGGGGCTTCATCTACACGGGTGCCGTTAACAACATTGTTCGGGCTTCCTTCTTTAGGTCTGCCTGGGTTATATGTGTTGGCTTTGATCTTTGTGTTTATTTCAAGGTGATTGCCGGTGGCTTCGTAGTTATAGACGTGCGCGCCAGGGTCTTCGTTGGCCAGGTCGCCGATTGGGGCTGCGTAGGGCAGACCCGGGAAGTAATTGGGAATTTCGTTGTAAAGCCGCGCATAATATCTGTAGTCCCAGACTCCGATACCATCGTAGGTTGCCAGCGCGGCATTAACACTGTCCTTGCGGTTGGCATCGCGCACGAACTGGGCATCAAATGTGATTTCGATTCCGCTAAGTTTCTCGTTTTCTTCAAAATCAATCAGGGAAGTGACAGAGCCGAGCCCACTGAGCGATGAGTTGGCAACGCCGTGCAGGAACGACCTGCTCTCGGGTTTGATTTTGATGTTCGTGATATAGCTGGGGCTGTTATTGAGGTTGAGGTTTTCTGAGTAGACCTTCACGATGAAAGGTCTTGTCGTAATAGGAGGTTTGGTGGAAAACGGCAGTTCATGAGGTCTGATGTTGTTGTTTACGCCACTGAAGTTGAAGGAGTTATAAGTTACACTGGCTTGGATCAGGTAATTGCCAGGGTGCGGAAATTTGTGGGTGAGGGCTTTGAATTCGCCTGTACCGGTGACATCCGGAAAACTTTCGATAACGGTGAAGTCTGACACTTCTGACCCTGTTGAGGCGTCACTTTCTTCGACGAGACAGATTTTCCAGGTTACTACTGTATCGTGACCAGTGGCTTCAAACATGCTTGACGGGAAACCACTTGAAGAACCATCGTTATTCTCGTCATGCTCGTAGGTGCCGCTGGCATTCGGAGTAGAATTAAGCTTTACATCGCTCAGTACAATCGCGCCGGTGTCGGGGTTGACTATGTTGCCGATAGGCTTCAGGTCATGTTTGACTCCGTTAATATACGGTTTGTAGCCCTCGATCTTGAAACTCATCGTTGAGTGTTCTTTGATGCTCGGGCCGGCTGTGTCGGCACCGAATTGATTGTTGGGAATAGTGCTGCCATCAGACGTATCACCATCTTCAACGACGGTACCGATAGCGATGACATTGAGCTGGCTGCTGCCCGGGATGTTATCGGGAACCTTGGCCAGGTTGACCACTGCCAGTTCGCCGGCAAAGTTCGAATCGCGGTCACCTTCGGCTTCTATACTCCAGGTAAGGTGTTTCCAGCCGATGCTGCTGTCAGGTTTAACTTCAAACGAGCGTGTCCACAGGTCGTAGCCGGCAAGCACGCGGCCACGGTCTTCTTCGGTGCCGAGCGAGCCGGTACCTTGTGGGTAGCGCTTGACTGTTTTGTAGACATCCTGTTTGAGCGTAATTTCTTTATAGTCGCCTGGAACCTGGCTTCCTTCAGGAACCGGGCTCGGTTCTGAAGTATCTCCACCTTCCGGCGGAGGTCGCAGCCAGGTTGAACTGATTTCTAAAAATTGTGCATGGGGATTCGGGTTGTTCATATCGACGAGCATGGAGACCATTTCATCATCAGAAGGCAATTTTTCTGTGCGCATGACGTAGAGGTAACCATCGCCGTCAACGCCTATGTCATCGATCTTGCCCGACAGTACGCCGAGTTCTTCGACTCCAGGAGTTGTGTTGGCCATGTAGTCGAGTTTTCTGATCGCACCGGTGTCTTCGTAGTATTCGTAGGCAACACCACCGCGACCCCACCAGGAGTCCTGAACCACGAATTTGTCGGCGTCTGAACCATAGAGATAATCGAGGCCGGAGGGGTTGGAAAAGTCTGAAGAAACTCCGAGAGTTTTCAGATTTGCCGGAGTTACGCCAATGCTGGCCAGATATGGGCCGTTGACTATTGCCGGCGAAAAATTACTGCCTGCTTCATCGGTCGAAATTGAGAGAGCCTCGGTTACTGAACTGCCGGGTTTTACGACGCGAAGAGCTGCGTTGATTTCTCCTGTGTTGGAGGTTTTTCTGATGCCCTGAGGATTGAATCCATAGCGGGCACCCTTCGTCGAGGTAACCACGCGCACGGTCGAAAGCTGGGTCATGATGCTGTTCTGGCCGATCGATCCGCCGGGAATACAGTTGTCACCGCAGTATTTACCGTAGGCTTCGGTGACATTCACGTCGATAGATGACAGCATGCCGGAACTCTGCAGTGTTGGGGAAACCGTCGGTGGCGGCGGAGCGTTGTCGAGAGCTGAATAGAGGTCGAGCGACTTGGTGCGCTTTTTGTAAACACGTTTGACGATACAGGAAAAGATGTACTTTGGTGCAACTTCATGGCCTGCTTGTCCTTCGGACCAGAGGACTGTCGGCTTTACATTGCCATTGAGGCCAATAGTGCCATCGAGTGCCTCTCGGGGAAATTCAGGATGACTCTGGGTGCCGTAGGCATAATAAGCAACACCGGCCCAGTGCGAAGGCAGAATTACCTTACGTGGGTCGGTCGGGTGGGGTAAACCAGTCGTCGGTGAGAATGTTCCTGGCCAGACCGGTGTCCCGATTATTCCGCTGACGCCGTTCAGGTATTTGACTTCAGTCGGGCCACCGAATTTAACCCCATAGGCATAGGTTTTTCCGTCGATTGTGTAGTTTGTCTGCCAGTATGATCCAAAACCATGTGGATTACCTACGCGGTTGTAATTGGTGACGCCACCTTCAGGGTCGTTTGGCAGCATGGTTTTAAGATAGATCGGCGAATCATCGTCGAAGCGCATACCGGTCGGCAGCCAGCCTACTTCGGCATCGGCCCATTCCCCGGCCAGCGGGCCGGCGAGCAGAAATACCTGTTTCTGCTGGTTGGCTGAGAGACCGCTGACCTTGCCGGGCATAGTGTTGAGATTGAAGAGTTTGTACGGGTCTGCTCTGACGCCGGCATCAGCAGTGTATTCATTGAGACGATAGACGCCGTGGCGGTCGAATTCGTTGCCGAGAAGGACGTAAGCCACGCCGTTCATCCCGAGATCCTGAGCGTGAACGGCCAGACTGCCGACGCACAGAATCATCATCAGGCACAGCCCCAGAATAATGTTCTTCTTCATAATTGCCTCCCCCGAGCTGATAACAGCGCTACAAGATTACTTGTCAGAACCAACCGTGCGGAAATATTCCTGAATGAAATCGCGATGAGACTTGCTGATCTCATGCTTCTGATAAATATAATCAACTACGGCCGGAGTCATGTTTACCCCGCCCTTAAGTACGAAACTGGTGAGCCTCGGGTCAGAACAGTTGACCAGATTGTTGTTCTTGAGATCGAGCCAGGCCTTGATGCCGGCTCCTACCGTGAGCTTGCCCTCGGGGTCTTCTGAAAGCCTGTCATCGAGCTCTTTGAAAAATTCAGGCATCGGGTTGGTGATCGTCG
>CAZMWO010000039.1:0-1411 GCA_964569565.1 uncultured bacterium
ATGGCGGTAGCTCTTATCACTACTTTCTATGGTGCAGTTTCAGCCAATCTTCTGTTCATTCCATTCGGCAAAAAAGCTGAAGAGCGCAGTGTCGCCGAACAGATGTACGGTGAAATCATTGCGCGCGGCTGCATGCTGATTGCGGGCGGCATACACCCCCGCATTATCCAGGAACGTCTGCTGGCTTTCATGTCTGACCAGTCAAGAATACAGTTCAATGAACTTCATCTCTCGGAAGAACTTGGTCAGGGCGACTGATGAAAAGAAGAAAGTCTGAAGAAGTTTCGGCGCCATTATGGTTTGTGTCATTCGCAGACCTGATGACGAATATGCTCTGCTTTTTCGTCATGCTGGTCGCCTTCTCATCGCTTGATTCTCCTAAAAAGCGTCAGGAAAGCGAATCGCGTGACGAAAAGTTTCATGCTGTTTTCAGTATCAATTCGGCACAGGGCTCGAGCCAATGGCTTACTCACGGCGGTAAAGGGATTCTTTTGACGCCGGCCTCACGCAAAAGCGAGATTCCGCATCTGGTAAAGAAAGTTAAGAACCAGCTGCGCAAGACGCCGGCAGCTGATCGCATGCTGGTAATGGCGTCTGACCAGATGGTCAAAATCGAAATTCCTTCAAACGTTCTTTTTGAGAGTGGCAGAGCTGAAATGCGCAAGGGCGCCGAAGATGTTCTGATATCACTGGTACCGGTTCTCAGTACAATCGACAATCACATTCGTGTCGATGGCCATACCGATGACCAGCCGACGCGCAGCGGCTCTTTCCCATCCAACTGGGAACTTTCAACGGCGCGCGCCTGCTCGGTTGTGCGCTTTTTTATCGACAAGATGCAGCAGGACCCTGAGCGTTTTTCTGCGCAGGGTTATGGTGAGTTCAGGCCGAAAGTGCCGAATATAAGTGCCGAAAACCGCGAAATCAACCGCCGCGTCGAAATTATTGTTCTTTCGAGCAAGAAGAAAGTTATTCGGGATTTCAGCTGGGAATAAGGCCTTTACGGCTGTTCGCCAAAAGCTTTGTGCCGCGCGTCGCTTAACAGCTGACGGGCTTTTTTTATTTCATCAGCGCTGAAGCCCTGTGTTTCAGGGGCAGCCAGCAGCGGCCCAAGCATATCAACTACCTGCCGGTAGCGTTTCATGTGAAACGCTGACTCGGCGCGGCCTATCAGAAAACGGCGGCTGGTCGGTTCTGAAGCCAGAAGCTGTGAATAAAACAGGTAGGCTTTGTGAAAGTTGCCTTCATTAAAAGCCTTTTCAGCAATATTCAGAACCGGCTGGGCCTTGAATATGCTTTCTGTCGAAGGGTGCGGCATGGGCAGTGCGACTTCGGCTGTTGCCAGCGCCGGGTCGATGACCTGCCCCGAAATGTGGGTAAAACCCGGGCCGAAGTAGCCGCGCTTGAAAAA
>CAZMWO010000039.1:1511-6239 GCA_964569565.1 uncultured bacterium
TCGTAGCGCCCGGCCTGATAAAGCCGCTCTGCCTCGCGCAGCTGTGGCTGAAGCTCCTGTCCGCTCAGGCTGACAGCTGTTGTTGCCAGCAGCAATGCCAGCGGAAGTAGATAAAAATGCGATTTACGCATCGATGTCATTCCCCGGAAGGATCTTTAACCTTGTTCCAGTCAATGTCTTCGTCGATCACCACCGGCTCGAAAGTCTCTTCCGAGTCCGGATTCGGTTCACCCAGAGGTCGGTCCACACCTTCCGGCTGCTCGGGCGACATCTGCATCGGCTGGCCGGCCCCCGGGCCACCCTGATGTTCGATATCCCATGAATCGCCTTTGAGATAGTCATCGGGCGGTTCATAGTTTTCCTGACTGGTAACATGCTGATAGGCCTGATTGGCTGTTACCAGAAAAATCGCCAGCAATATGAACACGACTCCCCATTTCCAGGTTTCGTTTCCGTTCTGCATTTGTATCTCCTCGGTATTGAGCTGCTAATTGCCGTTCTCAGCAACTGGAAAATTCATGATCAACGTACCTTTGACAATTCCATCACTTTTCAGCAGCAGATCCATTGATCTGACTGCATTCACCGGCATGGATCTGCCGGCATCACTGAGGAACTTGCCGAATGAACGATAAGTCGAGGTAAAGGTCATTTTGACCGGGATGATCTCGACGCCGGGCCATTCTTCGTCTTCTTCTGTTGCCAAACCTACCGGCATGCCCTGGTCATCGAGCTGTGGCAGTTCCTGCGGGGCATCAGAAGATGGTGCCGGGCTGTCAGAATAAGTATCTTCTTCGTCTGCTTTTACCCTGAAAGACTGCAGCATCGAGTAGGAATCCAGCCGCAGACTTTTGCCGCCAAGATCGAGAATTGAGCGAAGCAGCGAAGCTTCCTGCCCGGCTATGAGCAGTTTATTGCTGCGTATCGGCACTTCTGCGCCTTTTACACGCTCTTTCAGATTTTCGTATTCGGCTTCGACCTTTGTCTGGTCGATGTTGTGCTGTTCCAGTGCACTCTCAGCCTGTGCCAGCTGCTTCTGGATGTCGGCCAGCAGGAAAATGCGGCCGACGAAAAACACTACGACCAGAACGATGAGAAGCGCCACCAGATTAGCTCCTATGTTGTTCATGGCAATTCTCCTCTGATAAGAAATTCCAGCCCGGAAGGTCGCGCCTTTCGACTGCTGATAGTTTTATAACGCCTGATTATGCGCTTTTCGGTCAGCAGACTGGAAAAGCTGCTGAGCTCTTCGTTGCTGGCGGCCGTGCCTCTGATAATGATGAACTTGCCGAGCAGTCCTTCGCCTGACTGGTCTGAATCGCCGCTACCGTCGGCAAGGCTGCTGACAAACTCGTTTTTAGGAGTGGTGTCGCTGTAGCCGCCGGTATCACCGGTATCGCCCGACATCTGTGCTTCTTCACCCGGCAATTCGATGGTTTCGGCTTCGCTTTCGGAGCGAATGAGAATTTCATCAATTTTGAGGCCCTCGGGGCGGGCCTGTGCCATTACGAACAGCAGTTGATCGATGCCAAGCCGATTCTGGATAACGGGCAGAAGAACCTTGCGTGCCGGTGGGCTCAGTTTTATGGCGGTATCGAGAGACGACCGCAGGCGGTTGGCTTTTATGTTCAGGGCCTCAACCCCCATTCTGGCCGATTCCATCTGTTTTATGGTTTCATCGAGTCGCTGCTGCATACTGCTGCGCATGCTTACCAGCAGTATTATGATCACAAGCAGGCCGATGATTCCCGCCCAGAGAGGCAGAAGTTTTGCCAGTTCCTTCATGCGCTTGTCGCGCTTTTTGTTCTTGAGGCACTCACTCAGGTTCATGCTGGCAGACTGTTCGGAAAGGCAGGCGAGAATCGCGCCGACCGCCGGTATGAATGGCAACAGTCGCCGCTGCTTTTCTTCAGCTGGAGAATTGTCGGTGATTTCGGGCAGAATCGGGCTGATATCAATACCGCCGGATGTGTCTACGATGTTGACCCGGGAGGGACTGAAGTAATTACGCGAAAACGGCAGGGCGCCAGGCAGGGCAGCTCCACCGCCCATGAAAAACAGGCTGTCAATCTGGTTGAGTTTGCTGATAGCCCTGAAATAATCGAAACTGAATCTGATTTTCTGTGCGAACATTTCGAGTTCGTTGTCACCTGGCGGTATCGTCATTTCGCTCATTCCAGAAGGTATGAAACGATAGAAGCGCAGTTCGCCGGCTGCAAAAATCTGCAGGTGTGTGCCGCTGTAGCCGAAATTTACGATCGACATCGCGGGCAGGCCCGAAATATCGACGATCTCTCTGAGCGCGTCGGAGGCGAACACTTCGCCATAAGAACTGTCAAGGGTGATCCCGGCAGCTTCGAATGTTTCGGCAAAACGTTCGAGCAGACGCTGCGGTATTACCGAAAGGGCCACCATATAGGGGTTCTTGCGGATGATCCGGTAGGCAAACGCATAGGGCTCTTCGCGGAAGTTAGGCGAGAGCAGCTTTTTGGCTTCCCAGTTGAGGATCTTGTCGATCTGGTCTACCTGAACCTGGCTTGGCAGTTCGATGATCTTGACCTGCAGTTCGCGGTTCGAATAGAGGGCCGACACATGCCGGCATTCCTTCATGGGAAGACGGCCTGTCAGATTTAAAAGTGCTTCGATGATATGCTGGCGATACTCGTCTTCGCCGGGAAAATCGGAAACCGGCTTTAACGGCTCGTCTTCGATCGTGGCCAGACGTTTACCGGTATCGGTAACCTCGATGATTACCGCCTTGATTGCCGCGGTTCCTATGTCAAATGCTGCGTATAAGCCTTTATTGCTGGTGCTCTTCATGTGGCCTCCACTAACTTTCCGATACCGTTGCGCCCTCTCAGATTTTCGATTCCGCTGCGTTTAAGCTGCCTTCTGGTCACTTCGCGATTGCCTTCGAAAAGAGCGGCTGATACCAGCAGATCCATCAACCCGCCGTTTTTAACAGCTTCAACGTTTATTACCAGTCGGCGGCGGCGATTGATTACCGAACTGTAGCTCATGCTGAACGGAGCATACTGTTTGCGTAATCGCGCCAGGCCACGTTCGATGCCGCCATCGCCTGCATGAAAAACCTGGGTTTCTACTGCTTCCGAACGTCCAAGGTCGAGCGCGGTTTTACTTATCTCATAACTGGTGGTTACCAGTAGAAATATTACGGTGCTGATGAGAAATGTCAGATATAGACTGAAACCCCGCCTGTTCATGCCGATCGCCCCCTGAAACAGAAAAGCCTGGTCTCGGACTCGCCGGGATCTGGCTTCTGGTTACGGTTGCGGTCATCGAAATAATCGAGAGTGATGAACCAGGTGCTGGCGTTGTGTTCGCGCAGTTTGACTCTGGCGATGCGCATGCCTTGAGGAAGCCGCACGGCGTTGGCCAGATTTTCGGCGTTGATGAGGTCGCATTCTGAATTAATGACGCGTTCGCGCAACCACAGTCTTACTTCGGTGAGTCCGGCCCGGCGCTGCCAGCCGCGTGATATTTCAGAATAACGCATCTGGCTCCAGTCGAACATGTTCAGCAGGGCGGTGATGGTCAGACCCATTATCAGCATGACCACAGTAATCTCGAGCAGCGAAAAGCCTTTGCGGTATGTCATCGTTTCGCTCCTGCACCGGGAACGAATACGAAAGATTCAAGCTGAAACAGCCGGTCTCCCTTGCTGACCGAGCAGATGAGGCGCACCGCATCTTCGCTGTCAGCATCGGTCATGACACTGGCCATATCCCAGCCGGGTTTGAGGCGAAAACGGCTTTTAATTGAGCCGGCTGCCGCCCTGATGTTGCCCTGTAGAAGTTCAGACTTGAGCAGCTCGATTTCACGCTCGGCGAGAAAGGCCGCTTCAGATTCGAAGCCGGCAAACATGTCGAGCTGGGCGGCGGTGTCGAAGCCTGAGAACATGATTACCACCGAGCCTGACAATACCAGCAGAGTGATGAGTATTTCGAGCAGCGAAAAGGCACGCCGGTCGAGGGCGTCAGGTGATTTCGCTGTCAGTGCCCGTATTTGCATTTAAAGACCTATGGTGATGTAACTGAAGTGTCCTCCCGGCAGTTCGACCGGCAGCAGCAGCTGGTTGACCGGCTGCCCTTTCAGCATGAATATGCCGTTACGGTCTACCGAAAGGTTGTTGAAAGTTTCAGCGGCCAGTTTATAATCGATTTCGCTGATTCTCCGGCGCAGATTGTTTGACTGGTCGGTGCCGAGAATACCGTTTTCATAAACGAACTGCACCGGCGTTCTGCGCAGAACAGCGCGGTGCCGGCAGGCGGCAAAAAAGCTGGTGAGCTCGTCAGTGCGGGTGCGCAGCTGTGAATCGCGGGTGACCCCGGAATAAACCGAAAGGCCGGTGCCGAAAAGGACACCCATGACCAGAACTACGATCAATACTTCGATCAGGGTGAAGCCAGAAACTCTGCCACGGGCTTGACTGAACCGACTGCGGTTGTGGAGACTCGATCCCGGTGTGGCATTGTTTGCTGAATCTTCGGCCTGGAAGCTTGTGCTCTTAGCCATTCAGCTTACCAGTAATGGTGAGCGCTGTCCTTTGAACCGTCCGGGCCCATCTGACCGTTCATGCCGATCCAGCGGGTGCCAAGCCTGAGGGCGCATACAACGCCGCGGCCGCCCATTTTCCCGGTCGATCCGATGATCCACAGACCGGTGTTGTCTGTGTTGTAAAAGCGGTAACTCGAACCGTTCCAGGTG
>CAZMWO010000039.1:6249-15098 GCA_964569565.1 uncultured bacterium
ACCCCAGCGGTTGGCCGCTTCCGGGCAGATGAACAGTTTGGTGTCCTTGGCGATATCGTTGAGCTGCAGAAGCGCATTTGAATATTTCCAGCGCATGTTGCCTGAACGATCGACCCATGACCAGCGATTCTTACCCGAATCAAGCTCGAAGTTCTTGGCTTCCCAGAGGGAGATAAGGCTTTCGACGCCCTTCTGATTCGACAGGCACGATTTTGCGCGGGCAATGGAGGCGATACTCTGATATCTCGGAATGGCAATGGCAACCAGAATGCCTATTACCAGCACAACGATCAATAACTCGACAAGTGAAAAACCTTTTTTTCGCATAGAGCCTCCACGAAGATTTTGCGACACACGATTGCAGTCTTTGTTACTTTATCTCACAGTTTTAATTATGTCAAACAATGGAAGGTACATAGCCATGGTCAAAGTTACCACGAATATCGCCAGAAAGATTACCATGGCCGGCTGCAGCAACGAAACAAGTGTTTCGATGGCAGTTTCAAGGTCACGTTCATAGATGATGCCGGCTTTTTCCAGCATTTCTCCGGTATTGCCGCCGCGTTCACCAACATCGGTCATCAGAATTATGCTTTCGGGAAAAAGGTCGCGGAACTTGCCGATCGCCTGTGTCAGCGACTCACCGCGACTCACTGCCTCGCGGATACTGTTGATGGATTCTTTGTAGATCACGTTGCTCAGCGCTTTTTCAACAGCCTGCAAAGATGTGAGGATCGGTACTCCACATTTGAGCAGAGTGCCGAGTATGCGGGCGAACAAGGCGAGTTCCATCTGCTTGAACATCAGGTTGACCAGCGGAATACTGATCATCGCTTTCGAAATCAGGCGCGCCCCTGATTCTGAATTGCGCAACATGAAAAAGCCGAATATCAGCAGTGCCATCAGGCTTCCGATCATGATCGAGTGCCCGGTTATCAGGTCAGAAGCAAACAGAACGACCTGGGTCGGCAGCGGCAGCTCGCCGTTTACCTGAATCTTCTCGATGAATACCGGAAAAACATAGGCGAGCAGTGCCCAGGCCACCAGAATCGTAAACACCAGAAGTATGGCCGGATAAATCATCGACTTGATGATTTTGGCCCGCAGGCGGTACATGGCGTCATTGATATAGGCATAGCGTTCGAGAATTTCGCCAAGGATGCCACCGATTTCACCGACTTCAACCATGGTTATGAAAAGATTCGAAAACACATTTCGATGGGCTTTGAGCGCTTCAGAAAATGATTTGCCCGACTCGATCTTTTCGCGGAGATCTTTTAAAAGCTCACGCAACGGCCCTTTTGGTGTCTGACGGTACAGGGCGTGCAGGCTCATGATCAGCGGGCATCCTGCATTGATCAGGCTCGAAAGCTGAAGCAGGAAAAAATTCATTTTGCGCGCCGGAATTCTGAGTTCTGATTTGCCGGTGGCGACAAGAGTCTGCAGGGGAGCTGAGGCGATTTCTAGCACGAAATAGTTGCGGTCGGCCAGCCAGGTGCCGACTTCTTCAGGGGTTCCGGCTTCCATGAAGCCTTCCATGGTCTTGCCGTTCAGGTCGAGTGCCTTGTATGCAAATCTTCTGTTCACCCGGCTGTACCTGTTTTAGTGCTGCTTACCCGGCGGATTTCTTCGCCGCGGGTCAGGCGCATGACTTCTTCGAGAGTGGTTACGCCCTTGACCGCCTTGATGATGCCATCAACGCGCATGGTACGCATGCCGGAGTTGATCGACGCGTGTCTGATATCGCGGGCTGAAACTGATTTGAGGATCAGGCTGTGAATCTCCTCGTTAATTGTCATGATTTCGTGAATGGCTGTTCGACCTGAGTAGCCTGTGCGTCGGCAGGTCAGACAACCCTTGCCGCTGAACAATTCTGCATCGGCATACCCATGCTCGGTGAGCAGATCGAGAGATTCACCGGAAGGCTTGAAAGAAGTGCGGCATGACGGGCAGATTTTGCGGACAAGGCGCTGGCCACCGACGCCGATAACGGCAGAGGCGACCAGATAAGGCTCGACGCCCATCTCGATAAGGCGTGTTACCGCCGAGGCAGCGTCGTTGGTATGCAGGGTCGAAAAAACCAGGTGGCCGGTAAGGGCTGATTCGATGGCAATCTGGGCAGTTTCGAAATCGCG
This sequence comes from uncultured bacterium, assembly GCA_964569565.1. GTDB lineage: Bacteria > Muiribacteriota > Ozemobacteria > Ozemobacterales > Ozemobacteraceae > Rifleibacterium. The sequence goes on from CAZMWO010000039.1 coordinate 8,385, forward strand.
GATTTCGCCGATGAGAATGACGTTAGGGTCCTGGCGCAGAATCGAGCGCAGGGTGCGCGCAAAGGTCAGGCCGATTTCGGGTCGTACCTGTACCTGGTTGATGCTAGGTATCAGGTATTCGACCGGGTCTTCAACCGTGGTGATGTTAATCTGGCCGTTTCTGATAAAGTTGATGGCGGCGTAAAGAGTCGATGTTTTACCGGAACCGGTCGGCCCGGTCATCAGGAAAATGCCGTTCGGCGAAGAAGACAGGGTTTTGAAAAGCTCGAGCAGGTCATGGTCGAAACCGACCTGGTCGAGAGTCAACTGCATGCGGCTTTTGTCGAGAATACGAATGACGATTTTTTCGCCATATACGGTCGGCAGCGATGAAACGCGCAGGTCGATGCTCTTGTTCTGCACCTTGACCTTGATGCGGCCGTCCTGGGGCAGGCGCTTTTCTGAAATGTCCATCTGTGCCATGATCTTCAGGCGCGAAAGAAGTTCGCTCTGAATCGTCTTTGGCGCTTTCATCAGTTCATTGAGAATGCCGTCGATGCGGTAGCGCACCCTGATGATCTCTTCGTCGGGTTCGATGTGAATATCGCTGGCACGGTCGTTGATCGCCTGCTGAATGATGGTGTTGACCAGGTTGATAATCGGAACACTCTGTTCTTCGCCGCCCAGGTCGAAGGTCGTAAAGAAACTTTCGTCGAGCGTCACCTCAGAACTGCGTTCAGCTGCGATATTATCGACGGCATTCTGCAGACTGTCACTGGTGCCATAGTAGTGCCTGATCGCGGCTTCAACCTGCGATTCGGGGCTGATTGCGACTTCGAGCTCATAGCCGGTCTGATAATGAATTTCGTCGATGATAAAAACGTCGAGCGGGTCGGCCATGCTGATCTGCAAAAGGTTACCGGTCAGGTGAACCGGCAGCAGATTATGGCTGCGCACAATGCCTTCGGGTATGGTCGTCAGTACTTCGGGCGGCACGGTCAGCTCGTTGAGATTCAGATAGGGTATGTTCATCTGGCGCGCCAGCGTGGTGGCAATGCTGTCTTCGTTGGTCATGCCGGTTTCGACGAGAACCTTACCGAGACGCTTGCCGAGAACCTTCTGTTTGCCCAGGGCTTCCTGGAGTTGTTCAGAAGTGATCAGACCGGCCTCGACCAGAATGTCGCCAAGTCGTTTGCGTTGCTGTGGAGCTTGTTTAGCGCACATTACAATTCACTTATCTTTTCCAGAAGCATTTTCTGGCGGTTTCGTAACTGGGATTTATCTCGAGCGCGCGCCTGAATGCCATCATCGCTTCATTTTTAAGACCTTTGGCTTCGAGCGCCTGACCAAGCTTGTAATAGCCATCGGCAAAACCCGGGAATTTCTGGATATAGCGGCGAAGTTGCCTGATCAGCTCTTCGACGAGTTCGTCATTATCGAGCAGAACCGAGGTTTCGTAACTGTAAATCTCAGCTTCGTTGGCCTGATACTCGGCAAAAAACAGCGCGATAATCTTTTTGTATTCGGTCAGAGCCTCTTCGGTGCGTCCGAGGGCTTCAAGAATATGGGCGCGTTCATTGAGCGCCTCACGGTACTTCGGGTTGATTCTGATTGCCGCAAGCAATTCTTCATTGGCTTTGTCGAGCTGGTTGAGACTGCGATAGGCGAGTGCCTTGGAATAATGTGCATCAGGCCAGTTATTGCGGGCGAGAACCTGAGTAAACGCTTCGATGGCTTCCTGATACTGTCCGGCGTTCAAAAGTGCCTTGCCGAGGTTGTTCCAGTATTCAGCGCTTTCGCATGCCTCTATACACTTTTTGTAGTGAGAAATAGCTTCGTTGAACAGTCCGAGTCGCGCCAGCCCGTTTGCCAGACTGCATCTAAGCATGTGGTTGCCGGGCTCCTGTTCGACTTTTCTGCGATTTTCCTGAACAGCCTCTTCAAGTAGTCCTTCGCTGTAATAAGAGCTTTTGGTCTCGGGAAGTATCATTAATTGTCCTTGCCGGTTTTGAGTTTGAGCTCGGTAGCTGGTTTGCTGGTGCTTTCGCCAGTTCCTTCGCTGACCGTGCCGAGAACCGGTTTCGGGCTGCCGGGAACCGGCGGCAGAGTCGGTGCTATGACATGCGCCGGGCCTTCATCTTTTTTGGCAGCAGGTTCTTTCGCGGCATCTTTCGCGGCTGGAACGGCTGTAGTGGCGGCCGGTTTTTCCCAGTTGCGGTATTCTTCTTCAGGGCCGGAGGGCGAATAATACTGCAGAAATTTGACGACATCGGTCGAGTCGTTGAGATACTCGTGAAACGACTTGGCCGGGATATGGGCAGTACTGTTGGGGCCTAGAACCTTGACTTCGTCGCCGATGCGCAGGGTCAGATTGCCTTCGAGAACATAAATGATCTCGGTCACGTAAACATGGCGGTGACTGGTGATGTGAGCGCCCGGCAGATAGGTCAGATGGACGAGCGAAGACATCGAAGGCCCGACTTTTGCCGGGTCGGCGAGTATTTTGGCGCCGATTCTCTTATCGGGAGACGTGTGGTAGGCAGCGTCTTCGAAGGCAAAGAAATGGTTGGAGGATGCGGTTTTGCCGGCGCCTTTTTCTGCAGAAAGTGAAATTGCAGGACACGTCAGCATTACTGCTATCAGGATGGATCCTAAGTTTGTGAACAGGTTTGTTGATTTTTTCATGTGCAAATTTTAGCTTGAATACAGAGGCTTGTCAAGGCAAGTTTAATTGATACACTACAACCTGTTTGATTGACTTTGCTCTCTCTATGGGGTACTATTATTAGAAATATATCGCAGATACAGGAAATTTGCTTTGCCCAGAAACATAAAATGGCTGCTCATTCTGAACTTCATGGCAGTAGTTTTATGCTGTACTGGTTGCTGTACAAGGTCAGTGCCGCGCCCGATCCGTAACATTTTTCCCGATAATCATGCCAGACCGGTCAGCCCGGCCGGCTCTCAGCCGGTAGAAACGAGCGCCGGCGAAGCATCGGTGCTTGCCGAGTCTCAGCCTCCCGAGCGCGAAAAAGACCGCCGCACCCAGGAACTTTATCGCCGCCTTGAACTCTCTTTCGAGATGTTCCAGAAGGAAAATTTTGACGGGGCTTTGCGTGAAGTAGAAAGAGTGCAGATGGACATAAATGATGATCCTTACCTTGAAATGCAGACCTGGTATCTTTCTGCAATGATCTATCATAAAACGGAAAAACCCAGCCGAAGAGGTAGAGCGATGCGCAAAATGCTCGAATTAATGGAAACCCTGCAGAAAGACCCGCGATTCCGCGAGTCTTTCGAAGAAGGAACGATGAGCCAGCAGGTCATCGATATGGCTCTCACCCGGGGGGAAGGTAAATATGCCGAATAAGAACGGATCGATCTTCCTCCTGACTCTAACCTGCATGACCGTTCTGTTCATTCTCGGATTTTCGCTGACTTTTTTTACCGGTTCTGAAGACTATTCTTCGGCGATGTCATACGAATCAGAAGTCGCTTTCAATCTTGCAGAAGGTGCCATAGAAGAGTTTGTCGCGCGTTTGAAGAATTCGCTGAATCACGATGACGAAAACAACCAGCTTTACAAGGTGTTGCGCTCAGCCGATATAGATGTCACCAAGGAAATCCCTCTTGAAGCCTCGCAGGTCGCCAAACTCACTGCCTATACCCGTGAAACCGCCCGCCAGATTTATGGCATACAGTTTGGACGTGGTCTGGTCGATTCAAAAGATTTTCTGGTCGATGCCGTGATCAAACTCCAGCATATTAACCCGGTCGAAGCCTCCAATGGCGATCAGGTTCTCTACAAATACAATCCTGACAAAAAAGAGAAGCAGGGCGAACTTGAAGTCAGGGCAAGAGTGACTTATCGCGGGCATACCGCCAAAATCTCACTTAAATTTCTGATCAGGGTCGTTAAAACTTTCGTGCCACCTTTCAATTACTTTACTCTTTTCGTTAAAGATGGCAGCGTATACGGTGGTTCGCACTTCAATCATAGAATATCGCACAGTGGATTACAGGAAAGCTTAGAACCTGTTGATGGCAAACCTTTAGTTGGTCTGTTGCGTCTGGATCACGGATGGAACGCAATTCGCAAAGATTTTAATGCCCTCAACAATGCCAGCAGCTGGGAAACCGATCTCGCACAGTTCGGCAACAGCGCATTGACCCCTCCTGGTCGCGTTTATCTTGGCCAGGATCTCAACAGCCTCATGCAGGCCGGGCCAGCTGTTCTTATACGTTCTACCAACGGCGGCAAGCTTTTGTTCGGTCCCAATGTCGATCCGAACGACCGCAATGCGCGCCAGGTCAACGGTCAGGAAAACTTCTTCCTGCGTTTCGATGTTCCCTGGTATGGCATGAAGGATTACGTTAAGGATTTCATGGAGCTGCAGGGGCAGAAGAAAACTAAAGACGGTTTCCTGTGGACAACCGGCTGGGGTAACAAGCACAAGATCCGTCTGTTCAACCTCGGTGCCGGTGAGGAACTTACCAGTATTGTTACCGACGGGCCGCCATCATTTATAAATTGTTTTCAGTCTTATAAGACCCACACCCAGGAAATGGTTAATCAGACTCCCGGCGCGCCAAACTCCAGTGAAGCGATGATGAAAGCCAGACTGATGGCACCGATTGACCGCAGCGGCTTCGATGTTTTTGGCAACATGCCGCCGATACCAGGTTCCACCCTTGCTCCGGATGGCCCTGCCGACGCTACGAAGTTATCGCCGACTCTTGTATATGGTCCGGCCATGCGTCAGTATTTCAGAGCTGTGCAGATTCATCCTGATGGCGTCGATAAGCCTTTAGAACTGCCTTTTATCGCGACCGATGGCCCCATTGTTTCCGCCATGAATGTAAAGGGCAATGTCGAGCTTAACGCTACACAGGCACGAGATCTGTTTGTGAATTCAGGCGTTCCTGAGTCGTTTGCCGACAGGCTATACCAGAACTGGGACAAAATGCCGGATGGTCTCAAGGAACTCGATAAATACGGAAATTTTATGAGCGACTCGGGGGTTGAGCTTTATAACCGTGGACTTACCAACTTTTTGCAGCGTGCCCGCGGTGAAACCAAAGAATATAGCGGGCCTCTCAAAGACGCAATGGGCGGTTTCCTCGAAAACTTCCCGTATCCGTATGACAAGATTCCATCAGGAATGGAGGGTGTCATTCAGGGAACCCCGATGCGTGAGTTTTACGAGGGTGCTTTGTGGCATGCTTTACCTGATCCTTACAGTTCATATCTTCTTGATTTCTACTTTATTCCGAGAAGTACCGAAGACTTTTTCCGCGGCCGAACTACGGTTGCAATTGGCGGCACGTATTATGACCGTTTTGAGTTCAAATACATCAACGAGGTTGCAGCATACCGCAGCGGCGCTAACAATCAGGTTCTCGAGCTTAACGGCATTCTCGCTTTGAACGACTCGGAACCACTTGGCCTGAGAAACCTGCGCTTTCGCGGGCATAGCGTTATTTATTCCAGCCCGATGATGGGCGGCGGCAAAGTAGTTATCAATGGTGACCTTGTTGGTGTCGATACTGACGTCAACAATATCAGTTCATCGATTGGCAACGATATGATCACAATTATCGCCCCGCAGATCGTTATCAAAACCGATGATGCCCAGGCAAGTGATCGTTGTTATGTCGAGGCAAACCTGATCTCGGTTTCTGAACCTCTCATGGTATTAGGTACTAAGCCGGTAACCATCAAGGGTACTGTCGTTACTCCGTATCTGAATCTCGAAGAACATTTTGCGACACCCAAAGAAAATGTTATTGTGTATAACGCTCTCAACGGGATATGGCGCAACGCCATGCCGCAACTTATGGACAAACAGTATGTCGCCAAGATCGTTACCGGCGGTGTCGGCAAGTTCGACTGGAAATACGAGCGCGAATGATGATCAGATCAAAAGGTAAAAGCGGCTTTTCGCTGGTGGAAATTCTTATCGTAATCATGATGATTTCGGCCGGGATTCTGCCGATCTACTCGTTGATGCAATCAGGGCAGAAGCGCATAGTGCGAGCCGACACTCGAACCATGGCGACACTCTTTGGAACTTCGGCGATAGAACTGGCTCGAACTATTGGATACGACAAGGCGCAGAAGCTTCATAACGATGAAGAATACATGGAACTGGTCAAGACCGCCGACAGAAACGGCTTCGAAATGCATTTCGAACCGACTTTGCAGCCGGTTACTCCGCTCCCCAAAGATGCAAAGCCGCTCTTTTTGCTGCGCATCAAGATTACCGTAGTATCGAAACATCGCACGGCTGAAGATGATGTGCCGGTTCTGACTTTTGTTTCAATACTGACCGATCCGAGGTATAACTACTACTGATGAGAATGTTCAGACGCAACAGAACGACAGGCACGACGATAATCGAACTGATTTTTGCAGTTGGATTGTTCGTATTGCTCTCTACATCTCTTTATCAGGTTCTTCGCATGGTCAGAACGTCGTTTACGCAATCCCGAAACCGGCTCGACATTCTACAGACGACACGCATCATCATGTCTGGTATTCGCAACGAGCTGCGTAACGCTCATGACAAGCCCGTAGTCTATGAAGATATTCTGCAGATTCCCTTGTCGCCCACTGAAACAGTGATTTATCACTTCGACCCCGAGACCCGGCGTCTGGCCAGAGATAAAAAGGGTGCGCTGTCAGAGCCCAATCCTCATCCGAGCCAGATGCGGCCGTTCCTTTTCAATGACGGA